>CANHOE010000059.1 GCA_947462175.1 Burkholderiales bacterium
CGCTCAATCTTCAGCGCGGCCAGGGGCTGGTCGGGCAGGATCGGGTCGGCGGCCAGCTGCGCCAGCCAGGGGCGCAGGCTCTCTGGCTCCAGCGTGCGGCCGTGCAACTCGAGGCGGTTGTCGGTGATGTCGATCTGCGTCAGCCACACCGACTTCGGCAGCGTCTGTGCGACGCGGCGCAGCAGCACCGAGCGCCTGTGGTTGTCGTCGAGTCGGCCACGCGTCAGTTCTTCGAGCACAGCGCGTCGCTGCAGCAGGGCTGCGTCTGCTTGAGCCAGTTGCTGCTCTAAAGCACCGGCCTGGCTCTCGCTGGAAGGCAGGCTGGCCAGGCTGGCAGACAGTTGTTGCTTCTCCTTGAGCTGACTGGCGCGCAACTCAGCCATGTCTTGCTGCACGCCGCGTGTGACGGCCTGCGCCCAAAGGCATGTTGCAACGACGACCAGTGCAGTCACCGCCAGGCTGGCGAAGACCATTTCGGCCGCGAAGCGCTGCGTGGGCGCCTTGATGGCCGTGCTGTAGAGGTTGATCTGTTGTGACATGACGGCCTCAGTGAGTTCGGTCGCCGTCGCGCAGCAGGCCACCGAGCAGCATCAGCGGGGGACGTTCAGACGCCGGATGGCCAGTGAAGAGCGTTTTGCTGTCGAAGGCCTCGACGGCAATCGACAGCGTTCGCAGCAGCAGGCCTTGCAGCGCCTCGGTGCGGTCACCGGCCTCCACCCACAGGCACTGCAGCGGCAGGTCAGGCCAGGAGCGTTCCCAGGCGTCCAGCGAGCGTTGCACCTCGACGACGAGCCGCGGTGTGCTGTCGGATTCCCGGGCGCTGCCGTCGTCGGGCTCGGCACCGTAGTCGACGATGTCCACGCCTTCGAGCTCCATCGACATCAGGCCCTGCGCCTTGGCCGGCGCTGCCGAGGCCACGGCTGCGGGCGCCGGCATGTCGCCGAGCGACTGCGAATTCCAGTCGAGCCGGCGGGCGTAGAACAGCTCGCCGTTGGCGCAGATCGTCAGCAGGCATTGCGCGTCGTGCACCATCAACGCAGCGCTGGCGTTGGCGCCCCGGCCCTGTTGCTCGGCCAACGCGCACTGCAGGTTTCGCTGCGCGAGCTCGGTGATGTCGAACACCGACGGTTGCAAGCCCGCGGCCTCCATCCAGGCACCGAGCTCGACGACCTGCGCATTGCGCGCCGCGGCCACGAACAACTGGCGCTTGTGCTGGGCGCGCTGATCGCCAACGGCCAGTACGTCGAGCGTCAGCTCGTCGACCGGGATGTCGACCTTGTCCTTGATCTGCCAGCGCGCTGCCGCCTTCATTTCATCGGCTGGTACCGCAGGCGCGTCGATCTGCAGAAACTGGCAATCCGACAAGCCCAGCACGGTGATGACATTGGCGCCCGGCAGATTCAGTGCCTGCACGAGCTTGGCCAACTGCTGCGGACTGTCAGCGCCACAGGGCTCGGTGCCGCTGCGCACGATCTGCCGGCCCACCACTTCGACGTAGCTGAACGCGTCACTGCCGATCGCGATGGCCAGCCGACCTGCCGAGCTGACGGGCTTCTTGTTCCAGGGAAATTTCATGATCGTTAGTGCCCCGGTTGACCATGTTTTGCTGTGCGCACAGACGCCGGGCGTATCGAGACCTTGGAGAGTTCCGACTTCGATGCTAGGGATGTCCCTCGGCGGCGATGCGTCAAGGAGCGGCGCGAAACAGGCCTGTTTCTGTCTGTATCCGGTGGGTGGTCGCGGTGACGAGCCCGGCTCGGTGCCGGCGCGGCCGCGCCGCCACCCTCAGTAGTTCTCTCGCCGGTAGATCAGGTTCTGCTGAGTGCTTTGCTGCCCGAAGGTCGCGCGAGCCGACGGGTCGTTGGCGTAGCTGCTGCCGCACCAGGCGCCGCGCAGGAACGCGAGGTTCGCGCCGGCTGAGGCTTCGTCGCCCTTGGCCGGTGTCCAGGGTTGAAGGCATGACGCATCGGTGGCTGTGCTGCCCAGGCTGAGCGCCACGTCGTAGGTGCCGACGCGGCCGGACGACGGTGCGCTCAGCCTCAGGAGACCCGTGCCGCCAGCCAGCGTGATCGCGCCGCTGGCCGCGGTGTCGGCAGTGGTGATCGTGCGCATCAGGTTGCCGAAATTGAAGGCCGTGGTGGGCACGGTGGTGCAGCTGTCCAGCGTGTTGGTGTCCCAGGTGCTGCCGCTCCAGTACTGCGCGGTGACGGGCAGCGACAGCGGGCGATCGGCCGGGCCCACTGCGCTGGAGAGCCGCAGCCGGCCAAAGCGCAGTGCGACGCTGCCGAGGCCCGTGCGGTCGTTCTTGCCCACCGAGGTGCTGGCCATGTCGAAGGCCGCCATCGTCACGCCGTCGCTGTCGGTCGGTGCGATGCCGAATTTGGCGTCGAACGGGCCGTCGGGGGTGGTGGCACGTGTTGCACTGGCGATCAACACGATGCCCTTGGCGACCCCGTTCGTCCAGCTGCCGGTCGAGGTGCCCAGCGACAGCCGCCCGCTGGCGACGGAGAAGCTGGTGGTGCCGCCGAGTCCGGCCAGGTTCCAGCTGCTCGCCGCAGTGGGGTCGAGCTTGGCGAAGCTGCCGGTGTAATTGGCCGTGGTCGCACCGGCTGTGTTCTGCGCGATCAGCGTGAAGCCGAGGCTGAAGTTCTCGCCGAGGTGGGTGAACGTCGATGCGGGGGAGCAGGTGAGGCCGCTGCGGTGCGTTACCGAGGGCTTCAGCAAGACGAAGCTCGCGGGGATGAATCGGCCGACGTTGCCGCTGGCCGTGACGGCAACGCTGCCGGTGTTGAGGTAGCTCCCACTGGTGAGGCCTGGATTCAAGGTGATGATGCCCACCTCGCTGTAGCTCAGGTTGCTCACCACCGCGATCCCGTTTGAAAAGCTGCCGCCGGCGATCGCTCCGTTCGACAGGATGCCAAGGCTGCCGCCGCTCGGCAGCACCAGGCTGCTGCCCACAGTCACGCCTTCCGGCGTGCTTTCGCGGCCGAAGTTCGGAGTGGCTACGCCCGCTGCGTTGACGGCAGCGATGCTGGCCGAGAAGCTCGCACCTGCCTGAATGAAAGCCTGGCCGCCTGCCGAAGCGGCTGCCGGGTTGTTGCCACCCGAGACGGCACAGTTGCCGCTGGCGGTGGAGGTGCACTTGACGGACGACACGGCGAAGGTCGACGGACGCGATACGAACGAACCCGTGCCTTTCATCACCAGGCCGCTCTCAATGCCGCTACTGCCGCCGGTGTAGCTTGCCGTGAGCCCGACGCTGCCGACATCGGCGTACTGCACCGTGGTGGTGGCCACCCCGGTGCTGTCGAAAGCCAGGCTGACGCCGGCCCCGCTGCCATCGCAGGCCGCTGCCGCGCTGTTGCTCGCGTTCAAGGGCTTCCCGCCGACCCGGACCGGCCAGGTGCCTTTGGTGGGATTCGAGTAGCTGCACGCGAAGTTCACCGTCTTGCTGACGCTGCCGAAGGCCGGCGTGCAGGCCAGGCTGCTCGACGAGGTCCTGACCGCGCTGACGGTCACCTTTTGAGCGGTCTCTGCGACGTGGTCGTCCACCTTGAAGATGAAGCCTGAGTCGGTGGCGGTCCAGGTGCATCCTGGCGAACCGAAGTTGCAGATGGTGCCACTGGTCGCTGAAGGTGACAGGCTGCCCGTGCCGAGCACGACGCTGCCAACGGTCGTGACCTGAAAGCTCTTGGTCACTGAACTGGTGCCCGGCGGGATGGCGAACGCCGCACCCGGTCCGTAGCCGGTGCTGCCATCCCAGTTGACTGTGGCCGCACCCGCAGCAGTCAGCGTGCCTGAAATGCCGCCGGTATAGAGCGATGTGCAGGCCAGATTGGCGCAGGCGCGGACGGTGACTGTTCCTGGTGCGCAGGTGACGCCGCTGCCGCTGGTGTGCAGGATCTCGAGGTGATCGATGTTGAACGTTGAACACGCGCGCGTTTTGCTCGACAGTGTGTTGACCTGCGCTTGCGTGAGCACGTAATTGAAGATCTCGACCTCATCGATCTGGCCATTGGCCGAGTTGACGCTGCCCAGCGTGTCTGCCACGCCGATCGGGTTGTCGCCAACGTAAAGAAGGCCGGCTTGTGTCGTCACCGTTCCATCGCTGGTGAACGACGAGACGGTGGGGGTGCCGGCGTTGATGAGGATCTGCAGGTTGTCCTGGTTGCTGCTGGCACTTCCGTTGAAGTTCCAGGCGATGGCCACGTGCACCCAGGTGTTGGCAGCAAAGCTTTGGGCCGCCGAAGTGACCGAGCGAACGGCGCCGGTGCTGTCCGTGACCTTGAACACCAGCGCACCCGAGGCGGTCTTGCTGAGGAAGAACCACTGGCCGTTCGCCGTCGTGGCGTCGAGCAATTGCGCAGATTGCGCGGTCGCGCCGCTCCAGGCGAGGTTCGAGCGGTACCAGAAGCCGATCGAGCCGGTGCCCAGCAGGTTCAGCGCCGCGGTCGAGATGTTGAATCCGGTCTGGACGGCGTCAACGGTCGCCGTCGCCGTGTGGGCCGGTATGTTGGCGGCGCGACAGACTTTGCCGGTCGAGGTCGTCTGTGCGTTGCCCAGCGCTGTGCCGTGGCGGGCGGCTGTGGATGAGTCCTTCACCTCGCCCGCGAGTCCGCTGGCCCATGCCGCTTCGTCGAAGGCGTAGCTTGCCAGCGGCGCGGGGAGGTAGAACTTGATGGCCGTGAATTGCGCGGGCTCCAAAGCGGCGCCGAAGTTCAAGACCTCGAAATCGGCGGTTGTCAGCTGCCAACCGATCTGAGCCGTGCCAGTGCCGCCGTGGCTGATGACGCCGTACTGATAGACGAAGCTGCCGTCCTCATTGAGGATCACCTGCAGGTCGAATGACCCGCTGGTGTTGATTGCCGTGACCCATTCAGGCACGTTCTTCCAGGTCACGACAAACTGGCGGGTGGGCGCGCTGCCGATGGTGGCGAAGCTCACATAGCAGGTGCTGCTGTTGGCGCATGGCGTCTTGCTGCTGGCAGACGGATAGTTCGGCTTGTCGATCAGGTTGGTCGGGTCCAGGTCGACGCCGAACACCTTCATCGTGGCGTTCATGCTGGCATCGGGATAACCGTAGGGGTAGGTCTGAGGCGGCCCGATGCTGTTGGTGCCGGCGCCGCAGGTGACGTTGCCGAACTGCAGCCGGCCGTTGGTCATGACTCGGACCGTGGTGTAACTGCTCGTGCCGTAAGCGAAGGTGAAGCCGATCGGCAGGGCGTCGCTCAAGGTGTCGTCCAGCACTGGTGGCGTTGTGCCGCAGCCAGTGACTGCCGTGAACTTGTAGGGCGTGGTGTTGTGGCCAATCTTGGTGTGGGTGCTGGAGTCGATGACGACATAGCTCGTCGAGCCGCTGGTGTAGGTGCCAGCCCGAGCGTCGATTCCCAGCAGACTCAGAACCATTGGCAATACCCACACGAGGCATTGCCACAGGCCCACAGGCAGGTGTGGTCGCTTCGATTGCAACGCAGCCTCGCCGCTCATCGCACCACCGTCCATGTCAGCTGGCGCTCGACATAAGTGTTGCTCGGGCTGGCACCGGTGTTCGGGCAGGCGCCACTGCTCGGTGCGTTGCAGGCGTTGGCAGTCAGCTGGTAGAAGCCCAATGCGGTGCTGCCGTCGTTACCCGCCGTGCGGCTGCAGCTGACGGTGATGGTGTAGTTGGTCAGCCCGGCCGCGTTGAAGCTGGCGGTGCTGAAGCACGCAGGCGCGGCGGCCGGCGGCGCGGGATTGCGCAGCACCTGGAAGGCAGCCCATTCCAGACCGGCCCGTGCCGCTTGCAAGGCGCGGGCAGATTCGACCTCGGCGGCCGAGCCCAGGTGCTGGCGCGTGCTGACGCTTGCGATCGCTGCGCCCAGGGCGGCAAGCACCACGACGATGACGAGCACCGACACCATCGTGAAGCCGGCGGCGGAGCGCTCAGGGCTGGTTGCTGACGTAGACCGCATGCTGCAAGCTCACGCTTTCGGTGTTGGTGGAAGTGCTGCCCGACAGCGTGAGCGTCAGGTTGACGAGGGCGGCGCGCGCAGCCACCAGCGTTCCTTCCACGCTGAAGCGGCAGGCGGTGACACCGGTGGCGAGCACCGCATTGCTGCCACTCTTGGGCGGGTCGGGCTGCGTGGCGACGAAGCCGTAGCCCTGGTAGCGCCTCAAGGTGCCCGAGGCCAGATCGCAGCGGTAGGTGACTGGCGCACTCACCGCCATCACGCGGTACGGCGGCGCCAAGTCACCGACCGGCAGACCGGCCAGCGAATTGAACTTGATGGTCGAGGCCGACCCGGCGCCATTGGCGGCGGTGCGTCGGTTCGAGAGCGCCTGGGCTGCAGCGCTGCTGTTGTCGGCGTAGGCGTTGGAGCCGGCGACATTGGGCCCGAGGTTGTAGAAGACCAGCTCTTGCGACGCCGTCACGGTGAGTGGCGGGCCGATGATGTCGAAGCTGTTGTCCACGGTGCCGAAGTCCAGCCGGTCGCCGCTCTCGGTTGCATAACGCGCTGCGCCTGTGGTCGGGATCAGTTCCAGGCTCAGGCCTGACGCCGTGACGCGAACGCTGTTGGGCAAGGCGATCGCGAGGTCGCGGCCGATGCGGCGCAGCGACAGGTCTGCGGTGTCGACCAGACCAGCGCGTGCCACTGCGGCCATGTAGCCTTGAATGGGCTGCACGATGAAGCGGCCGACCACGGCGAACAGCACACCGGTGACGGCGATCACCATCACCACCTCGATCAGCGTGAAACCGCTCGAGGTGTCGCGCGTGCCATTCACCTCAGAGCGACGCATTGGGCGCATGGCGGGTTCGGTAGCCGTCCAGCGTCAGCGTGCCGCCGTGCGGATCGGTGACGGTCACGCTGATGCGCAGCACATCGCCGCTGGCGGCTGTCATCGTGTTCAAGGCCGCAGCGGTCACGGCCACGCTGGCGCTGTAGCCAGACAGCCTGGCCACCGCGGTGTTGGTGATGTCGACGATGCCTTTCGTCGAGTAGCTGCCGTAGTCGTTGACGTTGTCGAACTGCGGTGTGGCGAAGCGGTTTTCGCCGCTTTCCGGCCCGATGGCGTCGGCGCCGCTTTTGCAGTCCGCGGTGCTGGCGGCGGTGGTGACATTGGGGTCGTCGCCATCGCAGAAGGTGAGTGGCATCAGGCTCACTTCTTCCAGCAGCGACTCGGCGATGGACAGCGACTGGCGCCGCAGCATCGGGTCGGCGCTGGTGCCTGTGGATTGGATGAAAACGGCCAGCACGCCCGCCAGCGCAGCGCTGACCACGGCGATGAAGATCACCAGTTCAATGAGCGAGATACCGCGAAGGCGGCAAGTCGAAACTGGGTTGCGGCAGTGCGTGGACAACGGGTACATCGTGGTCTCGGAGAGTTCCGAGGTCGATGCTAGGGAAGTGCCTCAGCGGCGAAACGTCAAGGAATGGCGCGAAACAGGCCTGTTTCTGTCTCGATCTGGTAGGTCATCGAGGTCTTGCCGTAGCTGATGGAGACCGGCAGCGCGCTGCCGGACGAGGTGACCGCGCTGCCACTGTTGCTGGCGTTGAAGGTGACAGTGCCACTTTCAGCCAGACAGGGTGAGGCGCTGACCGGGCAGGCCACCGTCGCGAGCGTGCCGCCCTTCACATAGGCATAGGTCACGCCAGTGGTCTTGAAGGTGGCGATGACAGGTCGCCGCTGCGTGAGCGCCAGGCGCTGCATCGCAGCGGTTTGCGCCTTCAGCTCATCGGCGAAGGCACGCAGGCGAAAGGTCGTCAGATCGAGTGCGGGCAGCGCAAACACCGCCAACACGCCGATGATCACGATGACCATCACCAGTTCGACCAGCGTGAAGCCGCCAACGCCTCGCGGCGAATGGCGGCCAGCGCGTTTGACGGCGGAGGACATGACCATGACGGGACGTTTGCAGCCCCGTCCGGCGTGTCAGTTGATGCCGAGCGCAGTAAAGGTCGCGACGACCTTGTCGCCCGAGCTCGGCACGAAATACAGATTGCAGTTGGTGGCCACACCCGATTGGAGCTTGTTCTCCTCGATTTCGTACTTGCCACCGCTGCCTTGCGGCAACGCCGTCGTGTACTCGCCTTCGGTGTAGGTCTGCAGGCCCTTGGCCACGTCGGTGCAGGTCGCCATCTGCACGCCCTTGCCAGGGTTGGCCGTGCGGGTGGCGAAGTTGACTGAAGCCGCCGAGCTCAACGCGCCGGCCACGCCGTTGACGGCGGCCTGGTTCGCATCGGACTTCAGGTCCAGGTACTTCGGAATCGCCACGGCGGACAAGACGCCGAGGATGACGATGACCATGATCAGCTCGATCAGGGTGAAACCGGTTTGGCGGGAGCGCATGACTAATCTCCAGTTTGGAATCAAGGTTGGAACGCCACCGTCGGGAAGAAGCTCGGGCGTGTATTTGATGTATCGGCTGCCTCTGGCCACTTCTTGAGGGCTGGACAAGGGTTTGCCTTGAAAGTTTTCAGCCGCTCAGCCGCCGCCCCGACCCTGTGCCGCACCGCCCAGGTTCCACAGCGGCAGGAAGATGCCGAGTGCCAGCACCAGCACCATCGCGCCGATGACGGTGAGCAACAGGGGCTCGATGCTGGCCGACAGGCCCTTGATCGCGTAATCGGTCTCGCGCTCGTACATGTCGGCCACTTCCATCATCAGGCTGTCGAGGTCGCCGGTTTCCTCGCCGATCGCGATCATCTGCAGCACCACCGGCGTGAAGATGCCGGCTGCGGCCGCGCAGCGCGAGACGGTTTCACCGCGTTCGATGCCTTCGCGCATCTGCTCGATGCGCTGGGCGATGTAGGCGTTGTCGACCGTGTTGGCCACCACCGACATCGCGCGGCTGATCGGCACACCGCTGCGGCTGGCGATCGCGAAGCTGCGTGCGAAGCGTGCGAGCGTGCCCTTCAGCACGATCGGCCCGGCGATCGGCAGCTTCAGCTTGAGACCATCCCAGATCAAACGGCCGGGGGCGGTGGCCAGCCAGGCGCGCACGCCCCACCAGAGGCCGACGCCGCCGGCCAGCAGCAGCGGCCAGGCATCGACGGTGAATTTCGAGATGGCCATCAGCAGCCGGGTGACGGGTGGCAATTCGGCCTTGAACTGCGCGAAGACGGTGGCGAAGGTCGGGATCACGAACAGGTTGATCACCATCATCGCGATGAAGATGGCGATCAGCACCATCGTCGGATAACGCAGCGCCTGCTTGATGCGGGAGCGCACGTCCAGTTCGAACTCGATGTGCTTGGCCAGACGGTCGAAGACCTCGGTCAGCCGGCCACTGATCTCGCCCACACGCACCATCGCCACATAGAAGCCGCTGAAGGCATTGTTGTGGCGCTTCATCGCGGTGCCGAGTTCGTGGCCCTGTTCCAGGTTGGCTCGCAGGTCGGCCAGCATGGCGCCCAGCGATGCCTTCGAGGCCGAGGCTTGCAGGCTGGACAGCGCCCGCAGGATCGGCACGCCGGCGCGTTGCAGCGTGTGCATCTGGCGCGAGAAGATCAGGATGTCCTCGTCCTTGATGGGCGCGCTGCCCAGGCCGGGCCACAGGCTCACATTGGAGCCTGTCGCAGGCGCGTGCTTCGGTGTCAATGAGACCAGGATGGTGCCGTTGGCCTGCAGCAGCGCGGCCGCAGCACCCGCGTTGTCGGCCTCGATTTCGCCGCGCGAGGCTTCGCCGCCCGGTTTTCGCCCCTGCCAGGTGAAAGTCGTCATTTCAATCGCATTCCGTGGCCAGGCGCATCGCCTCGGCGACGGAGGTGGTTCCCGCACGAACCAGGTTCAGTGCGCGATGCGCCATCGTGCGGCCCTGCATCTGCTCACGGGCGAGCTTGGAGAACTCGACCGGGTCGGAGCGCGTGGCCGCCTGGGCGAGCTGGATGTTCATTTCCAGCATCTCGTAGACGCCGATGCGGCCGACATAGCCCGAACCGTTGCAGGCCGCGCAGCCGCGTCCGCGCAGCGTGCGCTCGCTGGCTGCGCCTTCACCGCCCATCGCGCTCAGCCAGCCGGCCTCCTGCGGGCTGGGAATGTGGGGCTCTACGCAATTGGTGCAGTTGGCGCGTACCAGCCGCTGCGCGATCACCGCCTGCAGCGAACTGGCGACCATGAAGGCAGGTGCGCCCATGTCGAGCAGCCGGAACGGGGCGCTGAGCGCATCGCGGGTGTGCAGCGACGAGAGCACCAGGTGGCCGGTGATGGCGGCACGCAGGCCGATATCAGCAGTTTCAGAGTCGCGGATTTCGCCGACGAGGATCACGTCCGGGTCCTGCCGCAAGGTGGCGCGCAGCACGCGGGCAAAGCTCAGTTCGATCTTGTCGTTGACCTGCACCTGGGTCAGGCCGGGTAACCGGTATTCGATCGGGTCTTCGACGGTGATGACCTTCAGACGCTCTGCATCGATCTCCGCCAGCGCCGCATACAGCGTGGTGGTCTTGCCGGCGCCGGTCGGGCCGGTGACCAGCACCATGCCCGAGGTGCGGCCGAGGATCTCCTTGAAGCGGATCAGCAGATCCATCGGCATGCCGATCTCGTCGAG
>CANHOE010000060.1 GCA_947462175.1 Burkholderiales bacterium
ACCGGCGCCACGCGTTGGGGCTCTGGCTCTCACCACGGAGCGGCGCTGCCGTGCTGATCTGGTTCAACGCAGAGCCAGCACCGCTGCGCTGTGCGCTGCCGCCAGGCGTCTGGGCGCTGGCCATCGACAGCAGCCGGGAACCTGTCGATGCGCAGTCGGTCGACGGCACCATCGAGGTGTCGCCCCAGGCTGTTCTGGTGCTGATCGGGGAGGGCGCGACATGAGTCGCCACCGCCGCTCCGGCATCCTGTTGCATCCCACCTCGTTACCGGGCCCTCATGGCAGCGGCGATTTCGGGCCGGCGGCGTATCACTTCGTCGACTGGCTGGTCGCCGCGGGTCAGCGCGCGTGGCAGGTGCTGCCGCTGACGCCGATCGGGCCGGGCAACTCGCCGTATGCCAGCGTCTCGGCCTTCGCTGGCTCGCCGTGGCTGGTGGCCCTTGAGCCCTTGATCGACAAGGGCTGGATCGATGCGGCCGATGCGGCCACCGGCAACAGCCTGCCACGCAGTCATGTCGACTTCGAACGCACCGTGCCGTGGCGCATGGCGCGCTTGCGCGAGGCGTTCACCCGATTCACGTGCATGGCCAGCGACGATGATCGCTTCGCTTTGGCGACTTTCTGCGCAGCCGAAGCTGGCTGGCTCGACGATTACGCTCTCTTCATGGCGCTGGACGGACACCACCAGCGGCAACAGATCTGGAACTGGACCGGCTGGGAAGCAGGATGCGCAAGGCGCGACCCCGAGGCGCTCAGAACGGCACGTGCGCAGTGGCAGCCGGAGATCGGTTTCTGGTGCTTCGTGCAGTGGTGCTTCTTCACGCAGTGGCGCGCACTCAGGTGCTACGCCAACGAGCGCGATGTGCAGCTGGTGGGCGACCTGCCGATCTTTGTTGCGCATCACTCGGCCGACTGCTGGGCGCGGCCCGATCTGTTCCTGCTCGACGCTGAAGGCGAACCCCGTGTGGTCGCCGGTGTGCCGCCGGACTATTTCTCGGCGACCGGGCAGCGCTGGGGAAATCCGCTTTACGACTGGCCGGCCATGCAGCAGGAAGGCTTCGCCTGGTGGGTGGCCCGCATGCGGCACGAGCTGGCGCGCGCGGACGTGGTGCGCATTGACCACTTCCGCGGCTTCGCGGCGTACTGGGAGATTCCTGCCAGCGCTCCGACTGCAGTGGATGGCCGATGGGTGCCAGCCCCCGGGGCGACGCTGTTCAAGGCGCTGCAAGCAGCGCTGGGCCCGTTGCCTGTGATCGCCGAAGACCTGGGCGTGATCACGCCCGACGTGGAGGCGTTGCGCGACGGCTGTGGCTTCCCGGGCATGAAGATTCTGCAGTTCGCATTCAGTGGCGATGCCACCCACGCCTTTCTGCCGCATAACTACCCGGTCCACTGCGCTGCCTACAGCGGCACGCATGACAACGACACGGCGCGGGGCTGGTACGACACCGCGCCGGCCCACGAACGATGCCACGCCGAGGCCTATCTCGACACCGATGGCACGGAGATCCACTGGGCCATGATCCGCGCCATTTGCGGCTCGGTCGCCCAGCTCGCGGTGTACCCGATGCAGGATGTGCTGGGTCTGGGCACCGAGCACCGCATGAACACCCCCGGTCGCCTCGATTGCTGGACCTGGCGTTTTGTCTGGGAGGAGGTCGGCAGTGAGCCTGCGCAGAAGCTGGCCTCGCTGGCGGTCGCCTTTGGGCGCACGCCGAAGCAGCGACCCTGAGCCATCACTGGCATGCCCACCCAGGATTCCCCAGGAGCTGACCCCTTGAACATGGTTTACACAACGCGCCGTTCGCCGCAGCTGAAGCACAGCGATGCGTGCATACGCTGCCCCACGGGGCGGTGCCCATCGGGTACAACCACAGTCTTCCTCGCCGCCGGAGCACGCTCGCATGTCGAATCAGGTCTTTGACCGCTCCCAACTGACGCGTCGCGCCATGGCGCTGGTGCTGGCGGGTGGCCGCGGCAGCCGGCTGAAAGAACTCACCGACACCCGTTCCAAGCCGGCGGTTTACTTCGGTGGCAAGTTCCGCATCGTCGACTTCTCGCTGTCCAACTGCCTGAACTCCAACCTGCGCCGCATCGGCGTGGTGACGCAGTACAAGTCGCACAGCCTGCTGCGCCATGTGCAGCGAGGCTGGGGCTTCATGAAGGCCGAGATGAACGAGTTCATCGATCTGCTGCCTGCACAGCAGCGGCTCGACGATGAGAGCTGGTACCGGGGCACGGCCGACGCGGTCTACCAGAACATCGACATCATCGAAGCGAATGGCCCGAAATACATCGTGATCCTGGCTGGCGACCACATCTACAAGATGGACTACGGCCGCATGCTGGCCTACCACGTGGCCAAGGGCGCCGAATGTACCGTGGGCTGCATCGAGGTCCCGCTGGCCGAAGCCAGCGCCTTCGGTGTGATGGCGGTCGACAACGCCGGGCAGATCACTGATTTCATCGAAAAGCCGGACAACCCGCCCCCGATGCCCGGTCGCCCCGACATGGCGCTCGCGAGCATGGGCGTGTACGTGTTCAACGCGCAGTACCTCTACGACGAGCTCCGGCGTGACATCGCCGACCCGAACTCGGCGCATGACTTCGGGCGCGACATCATTCCCGCCGCCGTTCGCAATGGCGTGGCGTGCGCGCAGCCGTTTTCCAAAAGCTGCGTGATGAGCGATGGCGACGATGCGCCTTACTGGCGCGACGTGGGCACCATCGATGCCTACTGGGAAGCCAACATCGACCTCACCGCCACCAAGCCACAGCTCAACCTGTACGACAACGACTGGCCGATCTGGACCTGGCAGGAGCAACTGCCGCCGGCCAAGTTTGTGCACAACGAACCTGGCCGACGTGGTGAGGCGATCGAATCGATGGTGTCGGGCGGTTGCATCATCTCTGGCGCGTTGAACCGCTCGCTGCTGTTTTCGAACTGTCGCGTGCATTCCCACTCGACGGTGAACTGGTCGGTGATGCTGCCGCACGTGACGGTCGGCCATCACGCGCGGCTCGACCGCGTGGTGGTGGACCGCGGCTGCCGCCTGCCAGACGGGCTGGTCGTCGGCGAGGATCCGATCGAGGACGCCCGCCGTTTCCGCCGCACCGACAGCGGCATCACCCTGATCACGCAGACCATGCTGAACCGGCTGGCGCAGACAGGCTAGTGAGCACGTCCCCTACCCGTATCCTGCAGGTCGGTGCCGAGATCTACCCACTGGTCAAGACCGGTGGGCTGGGTGATGTGCTCGGTGCGCTGCCGTCGGCGCTGTCTCACTTGGGACTCGCAGTGAGGTTGCTGCTGCCCGGCTACCCGGCCTTGCGCCAGCCTTTGACGAACGTGCGCCTGGTGTGTCGCCTCGGGCCCGCCTTCGGGGCGGCCAGCGTGCAGGTGCTGCTGGGCCGCTTGCCCGGTATCGACGTGCCGGTGTACCTGATCGATGCGCCGTCACTCTATGACCGGCCCGGCAATCCGTATGTCGATGGCAGCGGCGAGGGCTGGGCCGACAACCCGCAGCGCTTCGGGCTGCTGGGCTGGGTCGCGGCTTTCCTCGCGTTGGGCGACATCGACCCCGCGTGGCGGCCGGAACTGGTGCATGGTCATGACTGGCATGCCGGCCTGGCGGCGGCCTACCTGGCGCTGCATCCACACACCGATTGCCGCACCGTGTTCACGGTGCACAACCTGGCGTTTCACGGGCTGTTCCCGCAGACACTGCTGCCGGTGCTGCAACTACCCGAATCGAGTTTCTCGAGCGATGGGCTCGAGTTCCATGGCGAGGGTTCGATGATCAAGGCGGGGCTGCACTACGCCGATGCGATCACCACCGTCAGCCCCAGCTACGCGCGCGAGATTCAGACACCCGCTTTCGGCTGCGGACTCGAGGGCGTCATCACGCAGCGACGCGCTCAGTTGCAGGGCATCCTCAACGGCGTCGATTACGCGGTGTGGAACTCCACCACCGACCCACGTCTTGAAGCGCACTTCGACGCTGCGCATCCGGAATTGAAGGCTGCCGCCAAGGGCGCACTGCAACGCCAGCTCGGTCTGCGTGTCGACCCCGGCGCGATGCTGATCGGCGTGGTGAGCCGGCTCACTTCCCAGAAAGGCATCGACCTTTTGCTGGAGGTGCTGCCGCGTTTGCTGGTTGAAAACGTGCAGCTGGCCTTGCTGGGCAGCGGCGATGCGGAACTGGAGGCGGCGTGCCGGGCTCTGGCCGCAGCGGCGCCAGGGCAGGTTCAGGTCAGCTTTGCGTATGACGAGACGCTGGCCCACCGGATCATCGCTGGCGTTGACGTGATCGCCGTGCCCTCGCGCTTCGAGCCCTGTGGCCTCACACAGCTCTACGGCCTGCGCTACGGCAGTCTGCCGCTGGTGCATCGGGTGGGCGGCCTCGCTGACACGGTGGTCGATGCCGATGACAAGGCCCTGGCCGCCGACACCGCGACCGGCTTCGTCTTCAACGCGCCGACCACGCAGGCGCTGGAGCAGGCTCTGCGGCGAGCGTTGACGCTGTACCGCCAAGCCGATCGCTGGAAGCAGATGGTGTGCAGGGCCATGGTGCAGGACTTTTCCTGGGATGGCGCGGCCGCCGCCTATGCCGATCTGTATCGCCGCCTGCTGGAGGCCAAGCCCGTCCGGCTCACCAACAGGCCCTAGCCGGCGCACCGCGCTGTTTCCCGCAGGCATTGGTCTGCGCGAGCGGAGGCTACCGGGTGACCGGCTCCGCTCATGTCCCCCAGGCCGGTTCACTGCCCCGGGGGCTTCTGGTCAAGCCGATCCGGCCCTCCTCCTTTACTTCGCTGCGCCGGTCACCCGGCATCCTCCGCAAGGAGCCACAGTTGCAGTCAACGGCCTTCGACCGCCGCGGTGAAGCCTAGAGCGGTGTGGCGGGGTGCCGTGTGGAGTGAAGTAAAGGAGGAGGGCCGGCGGGAGTTGAGCCGAAGCGAACGGTTGGTGAACCGGCCCGGGGGACATGAACGCAACACGGCACCCCGCCGCACTGCTCTCTCGCGACACGAGGCCTGACGACCGACCTATTTCAGGGGCTGTCGCACGCTTCAGTGCAGCTTCACCAGCGGCTCGGTGCGTCGGATGATCAGCCGCGCGAGCGTGTCTAGCGCGACCTTCACCCCGCCGTGCAAGGCCAGCTCGTGCATCTTGTACAGCGACAGGTACATCAACTTGGCGAAGTAACCCTCGATCATCAGGTTGCCGCCGACCAGGCCGCCCATCATGTTCCCGACGGTGCTGAACTGGCCGAGCGACACCAGCGAGCCGAAGTCGCGGTATTGCCATTCCTGCAGCGGCCGGCCGTCGAGGCGGCGCTGAATCTGCCGCAGCAGGTGCTTGGCCTGCTGGTGTGCGGCCTGCGCACGCGGCGGCACGATCTTCACGCCGTCGTGCTCGCGCGCGCCGCGCTCCGGCGCCACATCCTTCCAGACGCAGGCAGCACAGTCGCCCATGGCGAAGATCGCTTCGTCGCGGGTGGTCTGCAGCGTGCCGGTCACTACCAACTGGTTGATGCGGTTGGTCTCGAGCCCGCCGATGCCCTTCAGGAAGTCGGGTGCCTTGACGCCTGCCGCCCAGACGATCAGCTCGGCGGGCAGGCTGCGACCATCGGCCAGGTGCACGGTGCCGGCGCTGACCCGGGCCACCTTGGCGTTCACATGCACCGCCACGCCGATTTCATTCAGCAGCTGCTCGGTGGCCCGGCTCAGGCGCTCGGGCAGCGCCGGCAGCACACGAGGCGCGGCCTCGACGACGGAGACCTGGATGTCCTTGTCCGGGTCGACGCGGTCCAGCCCGTAAGCCACCACCTCGCGCGTCGTGCGATGCAGTTCCGCCGCCAGTTCGACGCCTGTGGCGCCAGCGCCGATGATGGCCACGTGCAGTTGCTCGGGCCGTAGCGGATCGCTTTGCGCATGGGCGCGGATGCAGGCGTTGACCATCCGCTGGTGAAAGCGCTGCGCGTCGGCCGCGGTTTCCAGCCGCAAGGCATGCTCGCGCACACCGGGCGTGCCGAAGTCATTGCTCTGGCTGCCCACCGCAATGACCAGCGTGTCGTAGGGCACGGCCCGCGCTCGCACGACTTCAACACCTTCTTCGTCGAGGTACGGCGCCACCAGCACCTCGCGGCGTTCGCGGTCCAGCCCGATCATTTCGCCGACGCGGTACCGAAAGTGGTGCCAGTGGCTCTGCGCGAGGTAGCCGACCTCATGGTCGCTGATGTCCATGCTGCCCGCTGCAATCTCGTGCAGCTTGGGCTTCCAGACATGGGTGCGGTTGCGCTCGATGAGCGTCACCTCGGCCCGTCCGCGCTTGCCCAGCGTGTCGCCGAGCTGCGTGGCGAGCTCGAGGCCGCCCGCACCTCCGCCGACGATGACGATGCGATGCAGGGTTGTGGACGTGGTCGGCATGGCTGTACGGCGCCTCACACGCCCCAGCGCAATGCTGCGGTGTGTACCGGTGAATCCCATAACTGCAACCACTCGTCATTGACCGCGGTGACGGTGATGGAGCAGCCGGCCATGTCGAGCGACGTGACGTAAGTCCCGGTCAGATGGCGCACCACCTTGATCCCCGCCGCGCCCAGCAACTTCATCGCGGCATTCACCATCAGGTAGAGCTCCAGCGATGGCGTGCCGCCGAAACCATTGACCAGCAGGATCACCGGCTGCCCCGGCTTCAGTGCCAGGTCCTTCAGGATCGCGCCGACCAGCTCGGCGGCGATCCCGTCGGCATCAGTCAGCTTGACGCGCCGTCGCCCCGGTTCGCCGTGGATGCCGACACCCACTTCCATCTCGTCGTCGCCGAGCTGGAAGGTCGGCTTGCCGGCTGCCGGTACGGTGCATGAGGTGAGCGCGACACCCATCGACGCGGTGGCCTTGTTGACCGCATCGCCCAGCGCCTTCAGCGCCGCCAGCTTGTCGCCGCGTTCAGCGGCGGCGCCGACGATGCGCTCGACGATGAGCGTGCCGGCCACGCCGCGGCGGCCGGTCGTGTAGGTCGAGTTCTCGACTGCCACGTCGTCGTTGACCAGCACGGTGGCGTTCTCCAGATCCAGCATCTCGGCGGCCATCTGGAAATTCATCATGTCGCCGGAGTAGTTCTTGACGATGAACAGCACCCCCGCGCCCCCATCCACCGACTGGGCGGCAGCCAGCATCTGGTCGGGCGTGGGCGAGGTGAAGACCTGCCCCGGGCACGCGGCGTCGAGCATGCCGTGGCCGACAAATCCCGCGTGCAGCGGCTCGTGGCCAGAGCCGCCGCCGGAGATCAGCGCCACCTTGCCTGGCTTCAGGTTGCACCGGCGCACGAACTGACGCTCGGCGCCCAGCGTGACGATGTCCGCATGGGCGGCGGCAAAGCCGTCGAGCGACTCGGCCAGCACGGTGTCGACATGATTGATCAATTTCTTCACAAGGGGCTCCTGCTCAAAGCGTCAGAGGTTCTCAAATGATTTCAAAGGGTTTCACAGATGGCACCGATGATCAATGCCATCGAACGCGAACCCGGGTCCACATGACCCAGCGCGCGGTCACCCAGAAAGGACGCGCGGCCCTTGATCGCATTCATTGCGGCTGTTGCCTCGGCGGCGGCTACCGCGCCCTGTTTCACGCGTGCAACGATGTCGTCGCCGCCAGCCTCCAACAGCGTTGCCACCGGGTCCAGCACATCGAGCAGGGTCTTCTGACCGACTTCCGCCTTGCCCAGGCGGGTGAGTGCGGCCATGCTGGCCCGCAGCGCACGCCCCAGATCGGCAGGGCCAGGCGCTGCAGGCAATTCCTTGGACAGCGTGACCAGCAGCGTGCCGAACACCGGGCCCGAAGAGCCACCAATGGTCGACATGCAGGTCATGCCCATGGTGCGAAGCGCTTCGTTCAGCGTCTGTGCAGACAGGGCCTCCAGCTTGCCCTGAATCGCCAGTGCCCCGCGCCGCATGTTCAAGCCGTGGTCACCGTCGCCAATGGCCTGGTCGAGCGCGGTCAGTTCGTCCACATGGTCGATCAGGGTCTGCGTGGCAGCCTGGATCACGGCGTTCAGTTTCATGGGATTCGTGTTGTCGTTCAGCCAATGAAGCAAAGGAGCAGCGTCAGGCCCTCGCTCGGTAGATGCGTGAGTTGCTGCAGGACAGGAGGATAAATCGTGCAGGCACACTTGCGCTTTCCGGTTCAACTTCCATCACGACCCGCACATGTCCAACACTCATGCCCTCCAGATCTCAGTCCTCGGCCTTGGCCAGATGGGTGCCCCGATCGCCCGTAACCTCGTCGCCCGCGGCTTCGCTGTTCGCGTCTGGAACCGAGATGCTGCCAAGACCGCCAGCGTCCCTGGCGCAACGCCTTGCGCGACCATTGCAGAAGCCGTTGCCGGCGCCGATGTCGCGCTCACCATGCTGGCCGATGACGCCGCGCTGCGCGAGGTGACCCTCGGCGCCGGTGGCCTGCTCGATGCGCTGCCGTCAGGCGCGGTGCACCTGGGCATGAGCACGGTATCGCTCGCGATCGTGAGTGAACTCGCGAAGGCGCACGCTGCACGTGGCCAGGAATACATCGCCTCGCCCGTCTTCGGCCGGCCGGACGTGGCGGCGGCTGCCAAGCTCTTCGTGGTGCCGGGCGGCCCCACTGGCACGCTTGAGCGACTGGCCCCCCTCTTCGCCGCCATCGGCCAGGCCACCTTCCCGATGGCGACGCCCGAGCAAGCGGCCCAGGCCAAGCTGGCGGGCAACTTCATGATCGCCGGCACGCTCGAAATTCTGGCCGAGGCGCTGGCCTTCGGCGAGAAGGGCGGCATCGACCCCGAGAAGCTGATGGGCCTGTTCACCGGCACCGTGTTCGGCAGTCCCATCGTGAACCGCTACGGCGGCATGATCGCGCGCGCCGAGTTCGAGCCCGCGGCCTTCGCGCTGCGCCTGGGCCTCAAGGACGTGAACCTGGTGCTCGCCGCCAGCCAGCAGCTCGGATTGTCGATGCCGGTGGCGAGCGTGGTGCAGCAGCACCTGGTGAGCGCGGTCGACAAGGGGCTGGGGGACATCGACTTCGCTGGCGTGTCGACCATCGTGCGCGAGGAGGCGGGTCTCGGCGCTGTGCGCCGTTGAGCGCGCGCAGGCGGCTTGCCCGCGGTTGATCAAGCCTTTTCGGGCGTCAGCGAACGCACAGCGTCGTCGACGCTGAAATGCATCCGGCCGGTGTCGCCCACACCGTCTGGATCCCAGCGGCTCAGCAGTTCCCGCACGGCATCCTTGGCGCGCGAGAGCACCAGCACGACATCCGCTTCGCGCAGCCGTTGCGCGAGTTCAACCAGGCACTCCACTGCCGTGCTGTCGAGGTCCACGCTCTCCTCCAGGCTCAGGATCACCGCGCGGACCGAGTCCTTTGGTTGAGCTCGCAGGCGCGCCAGCACTTCGGCCACCACCCGTTCCGCATTGGCGAAGAACAGGGGCTCCTCCGGCCGCAGGATCAAGAGCCCCGGAACGCGGGATGCATCGGAATGGGCATCGATCACCACGTAGTTGCGCGAGCTTCCCAGCTCGCCCAGCTCGTGCACCACCGGCAGGCTGAACCGGCGCAGCGCTGCCACCAGCGACAGGCCGATCGCTGCCAGCATGCCGTGCAGCACACCGAACAGCAGCACGGCCAGCACTGCGCCGACCAGCAGTACCTGATCGCGCTGCATCCGCCAGACATCCAGCAAGGGCCGCGGGTTCAGCGCATGCCAGAGCGCTGCGATGACGGCCACTGCCAGCACCGGCCGCGGCAGCCAGTGAAGCTGTGAAGACGCGAAGAACAGCACCGCGGCAATCACCGTCAGCGCCAACGCTCCGGCCCATCTGCTGCAGGCGCCAGCCGCCGCATTCGCGGTACTGGCCGAGAAACCTGCGCCGACCGGCATGCCCTGAAAAAGCGCCGCGCCGACATTGCAGGCACCCAGCACCATCAGTTCGCGGTTGGCCTCCACCGTGTCGCCGTGCGCCAGCGCGAGGCTGCGAACGCTGCCCCAGGATTCGGCGAACACCAGCACCACCAGGCCGAAGGCCAGCTCGGCGATCCTCAGCCATTCGGTGATCGGCAGCAGCGGCAGCGCCAGCTTGAAGGCAGGTCGCTCGAAGCCGCCGACCTCTGCCACCCCCATCGCGCCGAGATCCAGAAACTGCGCGGCCGCAATCGCCAGCACGATGACCAGCAGCGAGGCCGGCCATCTTGGCCAACGCCTCAGCGTGACCATCAACCCGGCCGCAATCAACGCCACCACCATCGTGGGCACATGCCAATGCGTGCCATGCGTGGCGGCGTAGAGCAGCAGGCGCAGCGGGTCGCCGCCCGCGTCTGCCGGCAGGGTGAAGCCCAGCGCATCAGGCAGCTGCTTGATGACGATGGTGATGGCCAGCGCAAACGCAAAGCCGCGCAAGACCGGCCGCGACACATA
>CANHOE010000061.1 GCA_947462175.1 Burkholderiales bacterium
GCGCGCCGCCTTCAACCGGCGATGAACTGCCTGTCGTTGGTGGAGGTAAGCGGGATCGAACCGCTGACCTCTTGCATGCCATGCAAGCGCTCTCCCAGCTGAGCTATACCCCCCTACGCTGCCAGTCGCGAGCTTCCGGCATCTTTTGGGGAAGTGACGTAGAGGTCAATTTCTACATCGCTTCGCGCTGTTCAAGCGAGACCAAGAGTATAGCCAGATTTTCAGGTGATCTGCAATCTGGCCAGTACGACTTCACGCGGAAAAAGCTCGAGCACGGCATCGATCGACGGCGTTTGTGCGCGACCGCAGACCAGCACGCGAACCGCGTGCGCGAGCGTCGGCATCTTGATGCCATGAGCGGTAATGACTTCCTTGATCGCAGCGCTGATCGCAGCTTTGGTCCACTCGATGTCGGTGAGTCGTTCGCGCAGGCTGTGCACCGCGGGCGTCACTGCCTCGGTGACATGCGTAGTCAGGTCTTGCGCGCTGGGTGCCACCTCTGAAAAATACATCGCCAACCAGTCGCACAGCTCCACCGTCGTCGCGCAGCGGTCCTTGAAAAGCGCACACATGCGGCCGAGCTGAGCATCGGCCGCCGCCACGATTCCGCGCTCGGCAAATCGAGCCACTGCATGCGCCGCCAACGTGTCGTCTGGCAGAGCCTTCAGGCAATGTGCGTTGACCCAATTGAGCTTGGCCGCATCCCACTGTGCAGGGCTCTTGGCCAGATGCTGGCCGTCGAACCACGACACCAGTTGCTCGCGGCTGAACAACTCCTCATCGCCATGGCTCCAGCCCAGGCGCGCCAGGTAGTTGAGCATCGCCTCTGGCAGGTAGCCGGCGGACTCGTACTGCGTGACGCTGACCGCGCCGTGGCGCTTCGACAACTTGTCGCCGTCGGGCCCGAGGATCATCGGCACATGGCCGTAGACGGGCAGCTCCGCGCCAAGGGCGCGCAGGATGTTGATCTGACGCGGCGTGTTGTTGACGTGGTCATCGCCACGAATGACATGGCTGATGTCCATGTCCCAGTCATCGACGACGACGCAGAAGTTGTAAGTCGGCGTGCCGATCAGCGTGGCTGCATCGGCCCCGGGGCGGGCGATGATCAGGTCATCGAGTTCGGCGTTCGAGATCGTGATCGGGCCCTTGACCATGTCTTCCCATGTGACCGCGCCACTCGGTGGATTACGAAAGCGGATCACCGGCTTCACGCCGTCGGGAGGGGGCGGCAGCACCTTGCCTGGCTCCGGCCGCCAGCGGCCGTCGTAGCGTGGCTTGTCGCCGCGCGCACGCTGCGCCTCGCGCATCTCATCGAGCTCAGCCGGTGTGCAGTAGCACGCGTAGGCCGTGCCGTCATCGAGCATCTGCCCGATCACTTCGCGGTACCGGTCGAGGCGCTGCATCTGGAAGAACGGGCCTTCGTCGTGCGCCAGGTTCAGCCACTTCATGGCGGCGATGATCTGGTCGACGGCCTCTTGCGTCGAGCGCGCCTCGTCGGTGTCTTCGATGCGAAGAATGAAGTCGCCGCCATGATGACGGGCAAAGGCCCAGGAAAACAGCGCCGTGCGGGCGGTTCCCAGGTGCAGGAAGCCGGTGGGCGAAGGCGCGATGCGCGTGCGAACTTTTCGGGTCATGGGGAGTGCAATGCGCCAGGCATTTTCAAAGTGAGTTCAGACCGCGCAACAGGTCGTCTTTCAGATCTTCCACATCGTCGAGACCGACCGCGACACGCACCAGGCCTTGCGTGATGCCGGCCGCCTGACGCTGCACTTCGGTGAGCCGGCCGTGCGAGGTGCTGGCCGGGTGGGTGATCGTGGTCTTCGTGTCGCCGAGGTTGGCAGTGATCGAGCACACGCGGGTGCTGTCGATCACATGGAAGGCCGCACGGCGCGCAGCCTCAGCATCGGCTTCACCGGATGCCGGTGCGCGCGGCTTCACGCTGAACGACAGTACTGCGCCACCGCGGCCCGACTGCTGCGCCATGGCCAATTCGTGCTGTGGGTGCGACTTCAGGCCGGGGTAGAACACCCGCTCGATCTGCGGCTGCTGCTCCAGCCAGGTGGCAAGCTGCAGCGCGCGTTCGCTCTGCGCCTGCATGCGGATCGACAAGGTTTCCAGACCCTTCAGTACCACCCAGGCATTGAAGGCAGCCAGGGTCATGCCCGCGCTGCGCATCACCGGCACGAACTGGTCATTGATCAGCTGCTCTTTGCCGCACACAGCACCCGCGAGCACGCGGCCCTGGCCGTCGAGGTACTTGGTGCCCGAATGGATGATGAGGTCGGCGCCGTAGTCGATCGGCTTTTGCAGTGCCGGTGTGCAAAAGCAGTTGTCGACCGCCAGCAACGCCTTGGCGCCATGTGCGACCTCAGCCAGCGCGCGGATGTCGCAAACCTCGGTGAGCGGGTTGGTCGGTGACTCGGCAAACAGCAGCCTCGTCGTGGGTCGCACCGCACGCTGCCATTCGCCCACATCAGTCTGCGAGACGAAGGTGGTTTCAACGCCGAACTTCGCAAACTCGCGACCTAGCAGTGTGATCGTGGAGCCGAACACGCTGCGCGAACAGATCACGTGGTCGCCCGATTTCAGCAGCGCCATGGCAGTCAGCAGGATGGAGGCCATGCCGCTCGAGGTGGCGATGCAGGCTTCGCTGCCTTCGAGCGCCGCGAGGCGACGCTCGAACATCGTGACCGTCGGGTTGGTGAAGCGCGAATAGATGAAGGACTCTTCCTCGTTCGCGAAACGCGCGGCGGCGGTGGCGGCATCCGGCTGCACAAAGCTGCTGGTCAGGAACAGCGCTTCCGAGTTCTCGCCCCACTGCGTGCGCGGCAGGCCTTCACGTACTGCCAGCGTGTCGATGCGCAGCCCTTCAGGCAGGGCCGTGCGCGGGATCGTCTTCTTCGTTGCCATCAGGCCTGCTCCGCCGCGCTCTGTAACGCCAGTCGCGACCGCGCCGGAGAGTCCTCCTCCTCGCCCTGCGACAGCCGTTGCGTGGCCATCGCATCGAAGTCGGAAGCCGAGATGTCGCCAGTGATGTAGCACCCATCGAAGCACGAAGCCTCGAAGCCACCAACCAGCGGATTCAACGCGCCAACCACCCGCTTCATCGCGTTGACATCCTGGTAGATCAGAGCATCGGCGCCGATGAACTGTCGGATTTCCTCGATGCTGCGGTTGTGCGCGATCAGTTCGCTGTTGGTTGGCATATCGATGCCGTACACATTCGGGAAACGCACCGGCGGCGCGGCGGACGCCATGAACACCTTGCGCGCACCGGCTTCGCGCGCCATCTGCACGATCTCCTTCGATGTGGTGCCGCGCACGATCGAGTCGTCGACCAGCAACACATTGCGGTCCTTGAACTCGACACCGATCGCGTTGAGCTTCTGGCGCACGGACTTCTTGCGCACGCCCTGCCCGGGCATGATGAAGGTCCGGCCGACATAGCGGTTCTTGACGAAGCCTTCGCGATAGGGTTTTCCGATCTTCTGCGCGAGCTGCATGGCCGACGGCCGGCTCGATTCGGGAATCGGGATCACCACGTCGATATCGCTCGGCGGCATGGTCGAGATCAGCCGCTGCGCGAGCGTTTCGCCCATGTTGAGCCGCGCCTGGTAGACCGAAATGCCGTCCATGATCGAGTCGGGGCGAGCCAGGTAGACGTACTCGAACATGCAGGGGTGCAGGCTCGGGTTCTCGGCGCACTGCTGCGAAAAGACCTGCCCTTCCGATGTGATGAAGATCGCCTCGCCGGGCGCCACGTCACGCGTCATCACATGGCCGGTGCCTTCAAGGGCGACGGACTCGCTGGCCACCATCACCTGCCGGCCTTCGGGCGTGTCGCCTTCACCGAAACACAGTGGACGAATGCCGAACGGATCGCGAAACGCCAGCAGACCGAAGCCTGCTATCAGCGCCACGACGGCGTACGAGCCCTTGAGGCGCTTGTGCACCGCCGCCACCGCCTTGAAGACGATCTCAGGCGACAGCGGCAGGTCGCGTGCCGCCAAGGCGAGTTCGTGGGCCAACACGTTGATCAACACCTCGGTGTCGCTGTCGGTGTTGATGTGGCGCCGATCGATGATCGCCAGCTCACGCTTCAACGCTTGTGCATTGGTAAGGTTGCCGTTGTGCACAAGCACGATGCCGAACGGCGCGTTGACGTAGAACGGCTGTGCCTCTTCCTCGCTGTAGGCATTGCCAGCGGTCGGGTAACGGACCTGACCCAGCCCCACCGTGCCTGGCAGGCCGCGCATATTGCGGGTGCGAAACACGTCGCGAACCATGCCGCGGGCCTTGTGCATGAAGCAACGGGAATCCTGCATCGTCACGATGCCGGCGGCGTCCTGACCACGATGCTGCAGCAGCAGCAAGGCGTCGTAGATCAACTGGTTGACCGGTGCCTTTGAGATCACCCCGACGATGCCGCACATGTAAAAACTCCCGGTTCAAACTGCTTTGCGGCCCAAGGCCGATTCGACTGCTACCCGATTGTCGGGGCTTGGAGCCGCTTCAGATCAGAAGGTGATCAGCAAGGCTTGCCGGCAGTGCTGGCTTCAGCCCAGTGATCACGACTTTCAACCACGCCACGCCAACGGAATGCGCCCAGGTCGGCGTCTCGGCCCAGGGCGTGCGCGTGACCACCGCCGCCACCGCCAGCAACAGCACTCCGCCTCGCAAGGCGCCGAATGCAGCACCCAGCAGGCGATCGACACCACTCAGAGGTGTGGCGTGAATCAGCATTTTCAACAGCCGAGCCAGCAGGCCCCATGCCATGAGTGCGCCGATGAAGGTCAGCGCGAAGGCTGCGGCATGGTTCAGCGGCGACCCCGGTGAACCCATCGGCAAGTAGGGTGAGAGGTCAGCTTGGAACCACTGCGCTGCCAGGTACGCAGCGAACCAGCCCAGCAACGACATCAGCTCGAAAGTCAGACCGCGCCAGACGCCCACCGCCATCGAGAGCAGCAGCACGGCCAGCATGGCGAGGTCTGCCGCGTTCCAGGTTTCGGTCATCGTGCCCGACATGAGGCTGCCGACGGGCGCAGCCGTGGCTGGTCAGGGATCAAAGCGTCAGCACCACCGCCGCGATGCCCGCCCCTTTCGACCGCGCCTGCACCTTGTCGGCCTCGGTGCGGGTGGCAAAGGGCCCCAGCCGAACGCGGATGCGCTTGCCTGTCGGCGTGTCTGCGACCTGGGTGTAGGTCTTCAGTCCCAGCTTTTCCAGCTTCAGGCGAACCTCGCGCGCCGAAGCGGGGTCGGCGAAAGCACCCACCTGCACGACGAAGCGGGCAGCAGCATCGGGTTGAGACGCTGAGGTGGATGCGGCCTTGGCCGACGAGGGGGCCGAAGCGGCCTGCCCGATCGCAGAGGTAGGCTTCGCTGCGGCGGTGGAAGCCTTGGCTGGCGTCACCGCAGCCGCAACCGCCGGTACGGCGGGCGCGGCAGGCCTGGCGCTGGCGGGCACCTCTGGCGCCGATGCCGCCACCGCCTCGGCATCAGGCACCGGCTCGGCCGGCGCGTCTCGGGTCACAACGCCCGAGGCCATCGCGGACTCAGCAGCGGCCTGCGCAGATGCATTTGCTGAGTCGGTGCGTGGCGGGGGCAGTGTCAGCGCGGGCACGCCGTCGGGCCTCGGAATCTCGATCGGGATGTCCACCGGGATCGGCCGCGGCTGCGATTCAAACAACAACGGGAAACCGATCACGCCAAGGGTCAGCAACACCACCGCGCCGATCAAGCGCTGCCGGGTATGGGTGCGAACCTTCCGGACGGCGTCAAGCGAGCCGCCCGTTCGCCCGCTGACGCCAGATCCCGCCTCGTCGGTGGGCTTGCGCTTGAAGAAATCGGACAGTGCCATCGGTGCGGGAAGGAGTCAGACGCTGTGCGAGCCGCTCAGCCGGGGCAGGCCGTGTTGGAGGACGCCCCCCACGGTGAGAAACGACCCGAAAACCAGGATTCTATCGGCCGGGTCAGCGCGCTCCAGCGCGTGTTGCAGCGCGGTCTGCGGGTCACTGTGCATCGACAACACAACGGCTTCGACGCCCGGCTTCTTCAAGGTCAGCGCCAGCGATTCAAACAGCGTCTGCAACTGCACCGCCGTCGCCGCGCGCGCGGTCGGCAGATCGGTGAAGCACCACGAATCGACGAGGGGCGCCATCCGCTGGAAGATCGAGCTCAAATCCTTGTCGTGCATCGCACCGAACACCGCATGGGTGCGCGGATGGAAGCCCATGCGATCAAGGTTCTGAGCCAACGCGGCGACCGCATGCGGGTTGTGCGCGACATCGAGCACCAGCGTCGGCTGGCCCGGCACGATCTGGAAACGACCCGGCAGGTCAAGCGTCGCGAAGCCCTGGCGAACGGCCTGCGCCGTGATGGGCAGGCGATCTCCGAGCGCTTCAAAGGCAGCCAGCGCGCCCGAGGCGTTGATCAGCTGGTTGGCGCCACGCAACCCGGGATACGCGAGACCGTTGTAACGCTTGCGTCGCCCGGCCCAGGCCCACTGCTGCTGGTCGCCGGAGTGGTTGAAGTCGACACCGAATCGCCGCAAGTCGGCACCGAGATCGCGGGCCCGGTCGATCACGCTCTGTGGCGGTACCGGATCGCTGACGATCACAGGCCGGCCGGCGCGCATGATGCCAGCCTTCTCGCGCCCGATGGATTCACGGTCGGGGCCAAGGTATTCGGTGTGATCGAGATCGATGCTGGTGATCACCGAGCAGTCGGCGTCAAACACATTCACGGCGTCGAGCCGGCCGCCGAGGCCGACTTCGAGGATCACCAGATCGAGCGGCGCCTGCGACAGCAAGCGTGCAATGGCGAGCGTCGTGAACTCGAAGTAGGTCAGTCCGCTGTCACCGCGCGAGCGCTCGACCGCCTCGAAGTGCGGAAGCAGATCCGCCGCGCTGACCATCTCGCCGTTGACGCGGCACCGCTCCTCGAAGTGCACCAGGTGCGGCTTCGAGTACAGCCCGACGCGGTAGCCAGCGCGCAGCGCGATCGATTCCAGCATGGCACAGGTCGAGCCTTTGCCATTGGTGCCAGCTACCACGATCAACGGCACGCTGAAGGTCAAGGCCAGACGCGCTCGCACCTGCTCGACACGGTGCAAGCCCATGTCGATTTCTTTCGGGTGCAGCTGTTCGCAGCGGGCCAGCCAGTCGGCCAGCGTGGTGGGCAGTGAGGACAAGCGCGTCGAGGCCCAGGCCCGGCGTCAGGCGATCGCGTCAGCGCTCTGCCGCTGCAGCATGGCGATCATCTTGGCGATCGACGTGCGCAGCTCCCGGCGGTCCACGATCATGTCGATCGCGCCGGTGTGCAGCAGGAATTCGGCGCGCTGGAAGCCCTCGGGCAGCTTCTCGCGCACGGTGTTCTCGATCACGCGCGGGCCGGCAAAGCCGATCAACGCCTTCGGCTCGGCGATGACCACATCGCCCATGAAGGCGAAGCTCGCCGACACGCCCCCCATGGTCGGGTCGGTCAGCACGCTGATGTAAGGCAACTTTGCCTTGGCCAGGCGAGTCAGCGAGGCGTTGGTCTTGGCCATCTGCATCAGGCTCAGCAGCCCTTCCTGCATGCGGGCACCGCCGGTGGCGGTGAAGCTGATGAACGGCGTCTTCTGCTCGACAGCGGTCTCGACGCCGCGCACGAAGCGTTCGCCGACCACCGAGCCCATCGAGCCGCCCATGAACTGGAACTCGAAGCAGGCCGCGACCACCGGGATACTGTGGATCGCGCCACCCATCACCACCAGCGCGTCGGTTTCGCCGGTGGTCTCCAGTGCTTCCTTCAGGCGCTCCGGGTATTTCTTGCTGTCCCTGAATTTCAGCGCATCGACCGGCACCACTTCCTGCCCGATCTCGTAGCGGCCCTCGGGGTCGAGAAAGGCATCGAGCCGTGCGCGCGCGCCGATGCGGTGGTGGTGGGTGCACTTTGGGCAGACGTTGATGTTCTGCTCGAGGTCGGTCTTGTAGAGCACCGTCTCGCACGATGGGCACTTGACCCACAGTCCCTCGGGCACCGATCGGCGCTCGTTGGGGTCCGTCGGTTGGATCTTCGATGGCAGCAGTTTTTCGAGCCAGCTCATGTGCGTTCTCCTGTCAAGGTGTCGAGAGCCGTTCGGATCTCGGCAATGAAACGACCGGCAACTGCGGGTGCATGGTCCGGGGCTTCGTGTTCCAGCAGTTGTACCAGCGCCGAGCCGATCACGACTGCATCAGACACTGCAGCCACTGCCTTGGCCGATGCCGCATCGCGTATGCCAAAGCCAACGCCGACGGGCACGTGCACATGCTCGCGGATGCGCGGAAGCATCTCAGCCACGGCGCCAATGTCGAGGTGGCCGGCACCGGTCACGCCCTTCAGCGACACGTAGTAGACATAGCCGCTGGCGATGCGCCCGACTTCTTTCATGCGTTGCGCGGTCGAGGTTGGTGCCAGCAGGAAGATGGGGTCCAGCTGGTGGCTGTGCAGCGTGCAGGCAAAGGCCTCGCATTCTTCAGGCGGGTAGTCAACCACCAGGACGCCATCGACGCCTGCGGTTTTTGCGTCGGCCACGAAGCGATCGACACCGTAACGTTCGACCGGGTTCGCGTAGCCCATCAACACGACCGGCGTGGTGTTGTTGCGCTCGCGAAAGCGCCGCACGTAGTCCAGCACCTGCGGCATGCCGATGCCCTTGGCCAGCGCGCGCTCGGCAGCTTTCTGGATCACCGGGCCATCGGCCATCGGGTCGGAAAACGGCACACCGAGCTCGATGACATCGGCGCCGGCATCAGCCATCGCGCAAAGGATGTCGACCGTGCTCTCGGCGTGCGGATCGCCCGCGTGGATGAAAGGGATCAGGGCCTTGCGCCGATCGCGCTGGAGCGCCTCGAAGGTGGCAGCGATACGGCTCATCGTGCGGCTTTCGTTGATTGCGGGCCCTTGACTGGCGCCGCGCCGCTTTTCACAGCTTCGCCGCGGCAGGAGGGCCGGCAATAGAAGTTCGCGCCGGACAGGTCAGCCACGGTGCCGATGTCCTTGTCGCCGCGGCCCGAGAGGTTCACCAGCAGGCTCTGGTCCGGGCGCATGGTCGGTGCGATCTTCATTGCATACGCCAGAGCATGGCTCGATTCGAGCGCCGGGATGATGCCTTCAGTGCGGCACAGCACATGGAATGCTGCCATCGCCTCGTCGTCGGTGATGCCGACGTATTCGGCTCGACCGATGTCTTTCAGATAGGCATGCTCGGGGCCCACACCAGGATAGTCGAGGCCGGCAGACACCGAATGCGTCTCGATGATCTGGCCATTGCTGTCCTGCAGCAGGTAGGTGCGGTTGCCGTGCAGCACGCCCGGCGATCCGGCCGACAGTGAGGCAGCGTGGCGGCCCGTATCGATACCCAGGCCTGCCGCCTCGACGCCGATCAGCCGGGTGCCGGTGTGCTCGATGTAGGGGTAGAAGATGCCCATCGCGTTGCTGCCGCCGCCGACACAAGCGATCACCGCATCGGGCTGACCACCGATCATCTCGGGCATCTGCACCAGGCATTCGTCGCCGATGACGCGCTGGAAGTCGCGCACCATCATCGGATACGGGTGCGGCCCAGCCACCGTGCCGATGATGTAGAAGGTGTTTTCGACGTTAGTGACCCAGTCACGCAGCGCCTCGTTGAGCGCGTCCTTCAGCGTCTTGCTGCCCGATTCGACCGGCACCACAGTGGCGCCGAGCAGGTTCATCCTGTACACGTTCGGCGACTGACGCTTGACGTCCTCGCTGCCCATGTAGACCACGCACTCCAGCCCGTAGCGCGCGCAGATGGTGGCGGTGGCCACACCATGCTGGCCGGCGCCGGTTTCGGCGATCACCCGCGGCTTGCCCATGCGACGCGCGAGCATCGCCTGGCCAATGGTGTTGTTGATCTTGTGCGCACCGGTGTGGTTCAGGTCCTCGCGCTTCAGGTAGATCTGCGCGCCGCCCAGCTCGCGGCTGATGCGGGCTGCGTGGTAGACCGGGCTGGGTCGACCGACGAAATGCGCCAGTTCGCTTCGAAACTCGGCCATGAAGGCCGGATCGGCCTGCGCCACGGCGTAGGCCTCTTTCAGCTCATCGAGCGCGTGGATCAGCGTTTCAGCGACAAAGGTGCCGCCATAGGGGCCGAAGTGCCCGGTGGCGTCGGGCTGTTGGTAATCGAACGGGGTGGCAAGCATCTTGGTCACTCTTCAGGTTGCATTCGCGGCGATGCGGGCATCCGCCTCTCGCACCTGCTCGCAAAACCGGCGCATCGCCGCAGCGTCCTTCACGCCTTTGGCGACCTCGACGCCGGAACTGACGTCAACGGCCCAGGGCCGTACCCGAAGGATCCCTTCGATCACATTTTCGGCATGCAACCCACCAGACAAAACGAGCGGA
>CANHOE010000062.1 GCA_947462175.1 Burkholderiales bacterium
ATGGCTGCCAGCAAGCAAATGAGCGCCACCTGGCGCATGTAGGTGCTCTTGCCGCCCATGTTGGGCCCGGTGATGACCAGCATCTTGCGGCTCGCGTCCAGCCGGCAGTCGTTCGCCATGAAGTTGCCTGCGCCAGTTTCCTGCAGGCGTGCTTCGACGACCGGGTGGCGCCCGCCCTGGATGTCGATGCAGGGCTCACGCACGAATTCTGGTCGGCACCAGTTGAGCGTCGCCGCCCGCTCCGCAAGCGCTGCCAGTGCGTCGAGCGTGGCCAGTGCGCGGGCCATATCGGAAAGCGCCTCCACATGGGCCTGCAACGCATCGACCAGCTGCTCGTACAACAGCTTCTCTCGCGCCAGCGAGCGTTCCTGCGCCGAGAGAGCCTTGTCCTCGAATACTTTCAACTCCGGCGTGATGTAGCGCTCGGCGTTCTTCAGCGTCTGGCGCCGCTGGTAGTCGGCCGGCACCTTGTCGACCTGGCCCTGCGTCACCTCGATGAAGAAGCCGTGCACCCGGTTGAACTGCACCCGCAGGTTGGCGATGCCGGTTCGGGCGCGTTCGCGCGATTCGAGGTCGAGCAGGAAGGCGTCGCAGTTCTGCGCGATGGCGCGCAGCTCATCCAGCGCTGCGTCGCAGCAGCTGGCGATCACACCGCCATCGCGCAGAAGCGCAGCGGGCTCTTCAGCCAGCGTGGTCGTCAGCAGGGATTCGATGCTGGCATCGGGGCTCAGCGTCTCCAGGGCCATGTCGAGCAGAACGCATGTGCCTGCAGGCACCGCCGAGCGCAGGCCAGGCAGCGCTCGCAGCGTCGTGCGCAGGCCGGTCAGCTCGCGCGGGCGAACCTGGCGCAACGCGATGCGTGCGGTGATGCGCTCGACGTCGCACACCGACCGCAAGGCCTGCCGCAAACTGTCGCCGCCACGGGCCATCAGCGCCTCGATGGCCTCATGGCGATGGGTGGCTACCGTGCGCTCGCGAAGCGGCCGCATCATCCACCCGCGCAGCGCCCGGCTACCCATGCCGGTACGGCAGGTGTCGAGCAGTGACAGCAGCGTGGGCGATTGCTCGCCGCGCAGCGTCTGCGTCAGCTCCAGGTTGCGGTGCGTGGTGGGCGGCAGATCGATGAGTTCGCTGGCTCGCTCTACCTGCAGATTGCGCACATGCGCCAGCGCCTGACCCTGCGTGTGCTCGGCGTAACTCAGCAAGGCCGAGGCGGCGGCATGGGCAACGGTCAGCTCGCTGGCATTGAAGCCCGCGAGACTCGCCACCCGCAGCTGCTCGCACAGCTTGCGTGCGCCGAGCGCGGCATCGAACTGCCAGTCGGGCCGGTGCGTTACCGCCGCCGACGTGGCGGACAGCGCCGAAGGGGCGTGTTCTCGTTCCACGAGCACCTCGGCCGCGTTCAGCCGCGCCAGCCAGCCGGGCAGCTCGTGATCTGCGCATTCGGTCAGCCCCAGCTGGCCGCTGCTCAGGCCCAGCCAGGCCAGGCCATGGGTCGTTTGCCCTCGATGGGTGTATTGCGACAAAGCCAGCAGCAGCGCATCGGCCTTGTCCGACAGCAGCTCCGTGTCGGTCAGCGTGCCCGGCGTGACGACACGCACCACCTTGCGCTCGACCGGCCCCTTGGCCGTTGCCACATCCCCGACCTGCTCGCAGATTGCGACTGCCTCGCCAAGCTTGATCAGCTTCGCCAGGTAACTTTCGACCGAATGCACCGGCACGCCCGCCATGACGACCGGTTCGCCACCGCTCTGGCCGCGGGTGGTCAGCGTGATGTCGAGCAACCGGTGGGCCCGCCTGGCGTCATCGAAGAACAGCTCGTAGAAGTCGCCCATCCGGTAGAACACCAGCGTGTCCGGATGATCGGCCTTGATGCGCAGGTACTGCTGCATCATGGGCGTGTGAATGGCGAGGGTGGCTCCGTCGGCGCCCTCGGGCTGGGAATCTTTCGACAACGTGGCGACCCGTTTCACTCGTGCGCTGGCAGGGGGATTGGCGGCGCGCGGGAGCCGCAAGCATGGCTTGCGCGTCGACCGCAGCGTCCGGCATGGACGCCCGAATTGTCGCCTCGCACCGTCAGCCGATGCGAAGAGGCCGCTGATTGCGGCTCAGAACGGAGCCGGCAGCAGCTTGAAGCCTGCTATCAGCACGCCGATCACGGTGTTGACGACGACGCTGAGCACACTCGGCACGTAGAAAAGCGCAGAAATCGTCTGCGCGCTCATGCCGTGCTCGAACAGCAGGCCGAGCGCGAACGAAGCGATGCCCAGTGCGACCCATCGGCGCAGACAGGTTGTCAGCCAATGTGCCTTGTCGAGGTTGTGCCGCCAGGCTGCGGAGCGCTCGAACAGGTTGCCGTGGCTGACGTCGCGAAACAGCCACCCGAAAAACAGGTAGCGGTAGAGCAGCACGCGGAAGGAGAGGGCGGTGTCGTCGGTGGCCATGGGTCGAATCTGACTGCCAAACGGGGTGAATCGGATGATGCGCGAAACGGTCAACCCTTATATCCGCCCGTCCTCCGATTCGCTTGATCGCTTTAGAAGGGATTCAACCGTTCATATTTGCGCCAGCGGGGCCTGAGCCGGCGCTCAAGTGGCATCGGTAAACTGGGAGCTATTTTTTTCAACGCGAGTCGCTCATGAGCTTCGACAAAGTCACCCCCGGCAAGAAGGCCCCTGAACAGTTCAACGTGATCATCGAAATCCCGATGAATGCCGATCCAGTGAAGTACGAGGTGGACAAGGAAAGCGGCGCACTGTTCGTTGACCGATTCATGAGCACCGCGATGCACTACCCGTGCAATTACGGTTACGTGCCGCAAACCATTTCTGGCGACGGCGACCCGGTCGACGTGCTGGTGATCACGCCGTTTCCGCTGTTGGCTGGCTCGGTGGTCACGTGCCGCGCGATCGGCATGCTGAACATGGAAGACGAGGCCGGCATGGACGCCAAGCTGCTGGCCGTGCCCATCGACAAGCTGCTGCCGATTTATGCCAGCTGGCAGAAGCCGGAAGACCTGCACGAACTGCAGCTGCGCACGATCCAGCACTTTTTTGAGCACTACAAGGATCTGGAGCCGAACAAGTGGGTCAAGGTCAAGGGTTGGTCAGGGCCTCAGGCGGCGCACGAGGAAATCAGCTCAGGCATCGCCAACTACAAGAAATCGTTGGCCTCCTGACACCGCAAACAGCGCCCTGCGGGCGCTGTTTTTCTGGCGGTTCCGGTGGGTATCCCTCGGAACCGACCGCGTGGATTCGCGCTCTACACTGCCCGCCCACCTGGCTTGCAGAGCATTCCCGTGAATCCAATCCTGCGCGCGTTTCCCCTCGTCCTGTCCATGTGGCTGGCCGTGCTGCTGCTCGTCTCGCCGTCGGCCCAGGCGCAAGCCTTGCCGTCTGGCGTGACTCGCGTGCAGTCGGTCGAAGGCATCGATGAGTACCGGCTGGCCAATGGCTTGCAGGTGCTGCTGATCGCTGACAGCTCGAAGCCGACCACCACCGTCAACCTGACGTATCGCGTCGGTTCACGGCAGGAAAACTACGGCGAGACCGGCATGGCGCATCTGCTGGAGCACCTGCTGTTCAAGGGCTCGCCGAAGCACCCCAACGTCTGGGCTGACTTCACCAAGCGCGGCCTGGCCGCCAACGGCAGCACCTGGTTCGACCGCACCAACTACACCGCCAGCTTCTCAGCCAACGATGACAACCTTCGCTGGTACCTGGGCTGGCAGGCCGATGCGATGGTCAACAGCTACATCGCCCGCAAGTCGCTCGACACCGAGATGACGGTGGTACGAAACGAGATGGAGTCGGGTGAGAACAACCCCGACCGCATCCTCTTCTCGAAGACGCTGGCCACGATGTACCAGTGGCACAACTACGGCAAGGACACCATCGGCGCGCGCAGCGACGTGGAAAACGTCGACATTCCGCGCCTACAGGCGTTCTATCGCCTTTATTACCAGCCGGACAACGCCACGCTGATCGTTTCCGGCAAATTCCAGCCCGCGCAGACGCTGTCGTGGATTGCACAGTCGTTTGGCGTGATCAAGAAGCCGACCCGCGTGCTGCCGAAGCAGTACACGCTCGATCCAGTCCAGGACGGCGAACGCAGCATCACCTTGCGCCGCAATGGTGGCGTCCCCGTGCTTTATGCGGCGTACCACGTGCCGCCCGGAGCGCACCCGGACTTCGCCGCTGTCGATCTGCTCAGCTCCATCATGGGCGATGCGCCTGGGGGACGTCTGCACAAGCGAATGACCGAGAAGGGGCTGGCCGCGACCACCTATGCGTTCTCGCCGGGTCTGGCCGAGCCCGGTTTTGCGCTGTTCGGTACACAACTCGGGCCGCAGCAGGATGTTGACGTGGCGCGCAACGAACTGCTGGCCGCCATCGAATCGGTGGCCAAGCAGCCGATCACGCAGGAGGAGCTAGATCGGGCCAAGACCAAGTGGCTCAAAGGGTGGGATCAGGCCTTCACCAACCCGGAAACGGTGGGCATTGCGCTCAGTGAAACCGTGGCGATGGGCGACTGGCGTCTGTTCTTCCTGAGTCGCGATCGGGTGCGTGATGCGACCTTGGCGGATGTTCAACGCGTGGCCGAACAGCGCCTGCTGCCGTCGAACCGCACCCTGGGCATCTACCTGCCCACCGACCAGCCTCAGCGCGCACCGGTGCCCGCGAAGGTCGATGTTGTGGCGCAGTTGAAAACCTTGAAGCCAAAAGCCGCGGCCGCTGCGGTGGAAGCCTTTGAAGCAACGCCCGCCAACATCGATCGACGCACCCAGCGCTTCGACATCGGCGGCCTGCGCGTCGGCCTGCTGCCCAAAGGCAGCCGCGGCAACGCGGTGCAGGCGATGCTGTCGCTGCGTTTCGGCGACGAAAAGTCGCTGTTCGGTCAGGGCGAAGTGGCCGACATGGTTGCCGCGCTGCTCGACAAGGGCACGGCGACGATGACACGCCAGCAGATCCAGGATCGGCTCGACGCCTTGCATACCGAGATCAGTGTCAGTGGCGGCGCCGGCGTGGTGACGGTGGGCCTGAGCTCGAGGCGCGAGTACCTGCCGGAGGCGATCGCGCTGGTGGGCGACTTGCTGCGCCATCCAGTGCTACCGGCAGACGCGCTGGAAGAAGTGCGGAGACAAGCACTGGCAAGCATCGAGCAGGACCGCAAGGAGCCAGTGGCGGTGGTGAGCAACACGCTGGCCCGGCTCGGCAACCCTTATCCGCGCGGTGACCTGCGCTATGCCCGCACCTTCGACGAGATCGTGCAGGACATCAACAGCGTGACGCTGGAACAGGTGCGCGAGCACCATCGAAAGTTCTATGGCGCCAAGGCTGGCGAGTTCTCCGCCGTGGGCGACTTCGACGTGGCGGCGGTACGCCAGGCGCTGCAGGCTGCTTTAGGCGACTGGCAGGTCGGCGCACCGTACACCCGTGTGCCGGAGCCCCTGATTTCGGTGCCACCCGCGCGCCTGCTCGTGATCACGCCCGACAAGCAGAACGCGACGATGCGGGTGGAGTACCCCGTGCCCTTGTCGGACAACGATGCTGATTACGCTGCACTGTCGATGGCGAACTACCTGCTCGGCTCTGGCGGTAATTCCCGACTCTGGCGACGCATTCGCGAGACCGAAGGCTTGTCGTACGACGTGCGCAGTTCGATCGAATGGAACGATTCCGAACCGCATTCCGCGTGGTCGGCCACGGCGATCTTCGCGCCGCAGAACCAGTCCAAGGTGGAAGCGGCGTTCCGCGAAGAACTGACTCGGGCGCTGAAAGACGGCTTCACCGCCAGGGAGCTGGCCGAAGGCCAGCGCGGCCTGTTGAACTACCGCCGGCTGACGCGTGCCCGTGATGCAGCCGTGGCCGCCGGAATCGCCAACAACCTGCACATCGGTCGCACCTTCGCACGTTCGGCGCAGGTCGACGCGCAACTGGAGGCGCTGACGCTGGACCAGGTCAACGCGGCACTGCGCAAGTACCTGGCGCCAGACCGCTTCGTCTACGGCTTTGCGGGAGACTTCAAGACGAAGCCTTGAACGGCAGGCGATCGTTCAGTTCATCGACGTACTGAGCAACGCCTGTGCCTTCCTGCTGCAGAAAGTTTGCTACCGCTTCGGCGAACTGCGGATGCGCCAGCCAGTGCGCTGATTGGGTCTGCACGGGCAGCAGACCGCGAGCCATCTTGTGTTCGCCCTGCGCTCCACCCTCGAAGCGCCGGTAGCCCCTGGCAATGCACCATGACAGGGGTTGGTAGTAGCAGGCGTCGAAGTGCAGGCAACTGACGGCTTCGGTGGCACCCCAGTAACGGCCGAAGGCATGACCTTTGGCGGGATCTATGCCGATGAGTGATGCGGCGATGCGCTCACCGCCACGGCGGGCGATGAAGAGCAGCCAGTTCTCGGGCATCGTCTGGGCCATCCGTGCGAAAAAGTCGCGCGTCAGGTACGGCGTCGAGCGGTGCATCTGGTAGGTCAGGGTGTAGCAGCGGTAGAAAAAGTCCCAGTCAGCCTCGGTGATCTCCGCGCCTTCGAGCGTGTCGAAGGTCACCCCTGCGTCGGTCACGCGGCGTCGCTCCTGCTGAATCTTCTTGCGCTTTTCCCGCTGCAGGCCGGCCAGGAAATCGGCGAAGTCGGCGTACGGCTGTGGCTCGCGATTGGTCCAGTGAAACTGAACGGTGGTGCGCATCATCCAGCCGGCTTCGCGCGCTGCAGCGCTGTCGGCGTCGTCGAGGAAGAGCAGGTGTGCCGACGAAAGGTCGGCCTGCGTCACCAGTTTTTGCATGCCTTTGAGCAGCGCCACGCGTGACGCCGCATCCCGGGCGAGCAGGCGCGGCCCGGGCACCGGCGTGAACGGCACCGCGTCCAGCAACTTCGGGTAGTAGTCCAGGCCATGGCGGCGATAAGCATCCGCCCATGCCCAGTCGAACACGTACTCGCCGTAGGAGTGGGTCTTCATGTACAGCGGACAGGCCGCCAGCAGGGCATCGTCCTCGTGCACCGAAAGGAACTGTGGCTGCCAGCCTGTCTTGGCCACCGCGCTGCCGGACTCGTGCAGGGCCAGCAGGTATTCATGGCGCATGAACGGCGTTGCGCTGGGTTGATCAGAGAGAAGGGCGTTCCAGTCCCCCGCTGAGATGCCCGCAGGGTGATCGTGGACCCGAATGACAGTATTCTTCAACGTTGGTGTGCCTTCTGATTCCTGCCCCGTGGTTCCGCCTTGAACATGAGCTCTCTTCCTGTGGTCAAAGTTGCGCTGGCGCAGATTAATGCGACGGTCGGCGACATGGCCGGCAACGCCGCCAAGATTGTCGAGTTCGCGCGACGTGCGCATTCTCAGGGCGCACGGCTGGTGGTGACGCCGGAGTTGAGTCTGTGTGGTTATCCGCCAGAGGACCTGTTGTTGCGTCCGGCCTTCATGCAAGCCTGTCGAGATGCGCTGGCCGAGTGCGCCAGCGCACTGGCTGATTTGCCCGGTCTGCATGTGGTGGTCGGACATCCGCATCAGTTTGCGGACCAGGTTGATGTGCGCACGAAATCGCACGCGGTGCCGCGCCGGCACAACGCAGCGTCGGTGCTGAGCGAAGGCCGCGTGATTGCGACCTACTGCAAACGTGAACTGCCCAACTACCAGGTCTTCGATGAGCGCCGCTACTTCGCGTCGGGGCGCGATGCGGGGCTGGGGCCCGTGGTGTTCGAGGTGGATGGCTTGCGCTTCGGTCTTGCGATCTGCGAGGACGCCTGGTTCGACGAACCGGCCCGCAGCGCCAAGGCTGGGGGCGCGCAGGTGCTTTGCGTGTTGAATGCCTCGCCGTACCACCTGGGAAAGATCGAAGAGCGCGAGCTGCGCATGGGCGAGCGCGCACGCGATGTGGGCCTGCCGCTGCTCTATGCGCACCTGACCGGCGGGCAGGACGAGGTCGTGTTCGATGGCGCGTCGTTTGCGGTCGATGCTGCTGGCGCGGTGACAGCGCGCGCCCCGATGTTCGAAGAGTTGCTGCTGATGCTCGAGGTGTCAGCCGACACCGCGACAGGCGCGGTCGCTGAGGTACCGTGCATCGAGGCCCAGGCCTGGGCGGCGCTGGTTACCGGCGTGCGCGACTACATTGGCAAGAACGGCTTCCCAGGCGCGCTGATCGGGTTGAGCGGCGGTGTCGATTCGGCGCTGGTGCTGGCGCTTGCGGTCGATGCGCTGGGGGCCGACAAGGTGCGCGCGGTGATGATGCCGTCGCCTTACACCGCCGACATCTCCTGGATCGATGCGCGCGACATGGCCAAGCGCCTCGGCGTGCGCTACGACGAGATCTCGATCAAGCCCATGTTCGACGCCTTCAAGCAGAGCCTGGCAGTCGAGTTTGCCGGTCGGCCTGAGGACACCACCGAAGAGAACATCCAGGCGCGCATCCGCGGAACGCTGCTGATGGCGTTGTCGAACAAGTTCGGCGCGATCGTGCTGACTACGGGAAACAAGAGCGAGATGTCCACCGGCTACTGCACGCTTTATGGCGACATGGCAGGCGGATTTGCGGTGATCAAGGACGTCGCGAAAACACTGGTCTATCGACTCTGTGCCTGGAAGAACGCGCAGCCCAATGGCGGCCGCGGCGAAGTGATCCCGACGCGCATCCTGACCCGTGCACCTTCGGCCGAACTGCGGCCGGACCAGAAAGACCAGGACAGCCTGCCGGAGTACGCTGTTCTCGATGAGGTCGTCGAGCGCTACATGGAAGACGACCAGAGCATCGAAGACATCGTGGCAGCGGGCTTCGACCGCGCCGATGTCGAGCGGGTGACGCGGCTTATCAAGATCAACGAATACAAGCGACGGCAAGCGCCGGTCGGCATCCGCATCACGCATCGCGCGTTCGGGCGGGACTGGCGCTATCCGATCACATCGAAATTCCGCGCATGATCAGCGCTTAAAATCAAATTCAACCAACGTCAGGTGCCGTATGAAGCAGATCACCGCCATCCTCAAACCGTTCAAGCTAGAAGAAGTCCGCGAGGCGCTGGCCGAGGTCGGCGTGACGGGTCTGACGGTGACCGAAGTCAAGGGTTTCGGGCGGCAGAAGGGTCACACTGAGTTGTACCGCGGTGCGGAGTACGTGGTCGATTTCCTGCCCAAGGTGAAGATCGAGGTCATGGTGAAGACCGCCGACCTCGACCGCTGTATCGAAGCCATCGTCAAGGCGGCCAAGACGGGCAAGATCGGCGACGGCAAAATCTTCGTCACCTCGATCGATCAGGTGGTGCGTATCCGTACCGGCGAGACTGGCGAAGCGGCTATCTGACCCGTCCTCGGCCGTTGAAGATGTCCCGCTGACCGCGGGCACTTCGGCCCTTGATGGTTCTACTGCTTTCTGCTCTTCAGGCGAGAAATCGGTGCCAGAGGGCAGCGAGCCAGATGCTGCCGCACAGCAGTAGCGACAGAAACACCGCTGCGCTGCCAAGGTCCTTCGCGCGCTTGGACAACTCATGCAGTTCGAATGACACCCGATCGATGGCCGCCTCGATACCCGAATTGAGCAGTTCGACGATCAGCACCAAGATCACTGACCCGGCCAGCAATGCGACCTCGACCCAGGACCGGCCAAGCCAGAATGCGGTCGGCAGCATCAGCACCGAGAGCCAGAACTCCTGCCGGAAAGCGCTTTCTCCCCGATAGGCTGCCCTCAGCCCTTCGATCGAATAGCCGGTGGCTCGCACCACGCGGTCGAGGCCGGTTCGGCCCTTGTAGAGGTTGGTCGTCATGCGCGGCGATTGTGACTGCGGACCTGCATGAGCCAGCGGGCCTGTGTCTGTGCTCGGCTCAGGGTTGGCGCCGAGGCGTGGGTTTGGCATCCACCAGCTGTGTGCCACAGAGCACGTCATGCCAGAACTGGCGTTGCGGTTGAAGCAGTGCGAGAAGCGCGTAGCCGACCACGCCGACAGCGACGGCTGCCAGCGCATCCCAGCGCGTCCAGTGGTTGATAGACGCGATCACCGCGGCCGGTGCGAACCATACGCAACTCAGCAGGTAACGAGCCAGTGCGCGAGGCTGGCTCAACTTGTCACCGGCGATCGTGATCACGCGGATGTGCCACGTCAGCATTGGCAGCGTCTGCCCGCGCCGCGACCAGAAGTACGTGAAGTAGACACCGTAGATCACGAAAGCGAAGAAGCGCAGTGCGGTCTCGCTTTGAAGCGGATGAGTCTGGCCTGTCAGGGCGACGAACAGGGCGCCAACGGCCCCGGGAATCAGGCCGATGCCGAACAGGATCATCCCCTCGTACAGGAAGCAGGCCATGCGCCGCCGCAGGCTGGGCGCTGGCAACGCCGTCGATGGGAGCGGATTCAGCAGACTGGTCGACATGCCAG
>CANHOE010000063.1 GCA_947462175.1 Burkholderiales bacterium
AGCGCGCAGGTAGCGCTGCTCGATCGGTCGCAGTTCGGCCAGCCGCGCGGTGTCTCGCGCCGGGTCGGCGCGCCACTTGTCGAGCCGCATCACCACGCCCTTCAGAAAGCGCGGCAGGTGGGCCAGCTGAGGCCACGGCGTCGCCTGCAGAAAGCGCTTGGACACCAATCGGGCGAGTTGCGCCTCGATGTCTTCCGACACCTCTTTGGATGCCCGTGAATCCTTCAGCTTGCGCACAGCAGCCGCGTGATCCACCAGCACCGCATGCGACGTGCGTGCGATCTCGTTGGCAATCAGCGTCAGGCGCCCTCGCCCTTCATCGATGCGGCGCCGGAATGTGTCTGCATCGGTGGGCAGCGGATGAATCAGGAATGCGCGGTCGATCGCCAGACCGATGATCTGCTCACGCAGTTCCTCGGTCGAGCCCAAGGCAAGGTACAGCACCGACATCTTCTGGAGGTCGGGGATGTTCTTCTCCAGGTACTTCAGCGCCTCGCGAATCTGCAGCGCGACCAACCGGCGCAGGCCTTCACGGTGGCGGGATGACGCGATGGCGGGCTCGTCAAACACCTCGATCGCAACCGCGGTATTGCGGTCGATCAGCGCCGGAAAGCCCACCATGGTTTGCGCGCCACGACGCACTTCCATGAGTTCCGGCAGCTCGCCGAAAGTCCAGTCGGTGTACAGAGCCTCCACACTGGAAACCGATGCAACGGGCTGAGTATCGACTGGCTCTGCATGGCCACGGGCGCGTGGGGGCTCGACGGGCTTCGCCTCCTGCGGTGCGGACGCATTGGTGGGCGGCGTCGCGGTTGCAGCGACCTTCAACTGCGCCAGCGCCTGGAAGGCCGAACGCGCCTGGCTGCCCAGCTCGGCCTTCAGCATCGCTAGATTGCGACCCGTGCCGAGCTGGCGGCCATGCTCGTCGACAACGCGAAAGTTCATGAAGAGGTGCGCAGGGACCTGCTCGGTCTTGAAGTCGCCTCGCTTCACGTCCAGTTGCGTCCTGCCTCGCACATGCTTCAGCAAGGAATCGACGAGACTGCCGCTGGCAAAACCATGCGCCGCGTCGATGTCAGCGATGAAGTCAGCGACGTAGTCAGGCAAAGGCACCAGCCGCGAGCGCGGCCGCTGGTGCAGGCTTTTCAGCAGCGCCAGCACCTTGTCCTTCAGCATGCCGGGTACCAGCCATTCACAGCGCTCGTCGCTCACCTGGTTCAGCGCATAGATCGGCACCGTCACCGTCACCCCGTCCTTCGCGTCGCCTGGCTCGTGCAGGTAGACCGCGGAGCAATCGACACCGCCCATGCGCAGCGTCTTCGGGAATGCGGCAGTGGTGATGCCAGCGGCCTCGTGGCGCATCAGCTCTTCGCGCGTCAACATCAACAGCTTGGGCTGCCGCTTGATCTCGTCGCGGTACCAGCGCTCCAGCGTCGCGCCACTGCAGACCTCGACGGGCAGTTGCTGGTCGTAGAAGGCGTGGATCAATTCGTCGTCGACCAGCACGTCCTGGCGACGCGACTTGTGCTCGAGCTCTTCCACCTGAGCGATGAGCTTTCGGTTCGCTGCCAGAAATGGCAGCCGCGTCTCCCATTCACCCGCAACCAGCGCCTCGCGAATAAAGATTTCCCGCGCCTCGGCGGGCTTCAGCAGGCCGAAGTTCACACGCCGGTTGCTGTAGACCACGATGCCGTACAGCGTGGCACGTTCCAGCGCGATGACCTCGGCGGCCTTCTTTTCCCAGTGCGGCTCCAGCAGCTGCGTCTTGATGACATGTGCGGCGATCTTCGGCAGCCATTGCGGCTCAATCCCCGCAATGCCGCGGCCATACAGCCGGGTCGTGTCGACGAGTTCCGCAGCCACGATCCAGCGACCAGGCTTCTTCGACAGGTTGATGCCTGGATGGCGGTAGAAGCGGATGCCGCGCGCGCCGAGGTACCACTCGTCCTCATCGCTTTTTACGCCGATGTTGCCGAGCAATCCCGCCAGCAACGACAGATGGAGCTGCTCGTAAGTGGCGGGCGAGGTGTTGAGCCGCCAGCCGTGCTCTGCAACGACCGTGAGCAGTTGCGAGTGGATGTCGCGCCACTCGCGCACGCGGCGCGGCGAGATGAAGTGCTCGCGCAGCAGTTGCTCCTGCTTGCGCGCGCTGAGCTTGTGTTCGCGGAGTTGTTCACCCGCTTCATCGCTCGGCCCTGCGCCGCGCGAGGCTTCGAGCCATTTCCAAAGCTTCAGAGTGCCGACAAACTCCGAGCGCTCGTCATCGAACTTCTTGTGCGCCTGGTCGGCCGCCTGCTGCGCCTCCAGAGGGCGGTCGCGCACGTCCTGCACGCTCATCGCGCTGGCCACGATGAGCACTTCAGTGAGTGCTTGGCGGCTGCGCGCCTCCAGGATCATCCGGCCCACGCGCGGATCGAGTGGCAGTCGCGCCAGCTCCGTGCCCATGGCCGTCAGTTCGTTGTGGTCGTCGACCGCACCGAGCTCGGCCAACAACTGGTAGCCGTCGGCGATCGCACGGCGCGGGGGCGGCTCGATGAACGGGAAATCCTCGACCAGCCCCAGGTTCAGGGACTTCATCCGCAGGATCACGCCGGCCAGCGACGACCGCATGATTTCCGGATCGGTGAATTTCGGCCGGCCGGCGAAGTCCTTCTCGTCGTACAGCCGGATGCAGATGCCATTGCTGACGCGGCCGCAGCGACCTGCGCGCTGGTTCGCCGCGGCCTGGCTGGTCGGCTCGATCTGCAGTTGCTCGACCTTGTTGCGGTAGCTGTAACGTTTGACACGCGCCGTGCCCGCGTCGATCACGTACTGGATGCCAGGAACCGTCAGCGAGGTCTCGGCCACGTTGGTCGAGAGCACGATGCGTCGCGCGCTGTGTGGCTCGAAAACCTGATCCTGTTCCTGTTGACTGAGCCGTGCGAACAGTGGAACCACTTCGACGCCCGGCGGATGGTGGCGGCGCAGGTGATCGGCCGCATCGCGGATCTCGCGTTCTCCGGGCAGGAACACGAGCACGTCGCCACCAGCGCCAGCGGCGCCAGTCATCCACAGTTCGTCGACAGCATCCGCGATCGCCTGGTTCAGGCCGTACTCACGGCTGTCCTCGAACGGGCGCCAGCGCTGCTCGACCGGGAACAACCGACCCGACACCTGGATCACCGGCGCGGGTCCGTCCTGGCTGGCGAAGTGCTGCGCGAAACGATCAGCATCGATGGTGGCGGAGGTGACGATGACCTTCAGGTCCGGCCGCTTGGGCATCAACTGCCGCAAGTAGCCCAGGAGGAAGTCGATGTTCAGACTGCGCTCGTGCGCCTCATCGATGATCAGCGTGTCGTAGGCCCGCAGCAGCGGATCGGTTTGCGTCTCGGCCAGCAGGATGCCGTCGGTCATCAGCTTGACGCTGGCACCAGGTGAGAGGCGGTCCTGAAACCGGACCTTGAATCCGACGATGTCGCCCAGCGGCGAGTTGAGCTCCTGCGCGATGCGTTTGGCCACGCTCGACGCCGCGATACGGCGGGGTTGCGTGTGACCGATCAGGCCACGGCCACCGGCACCGCGACCACGGCCAAGCGTCAGAGCGATCTTCGGCAGTTGCGTGGTCTTGCCCGAGCCGGTCTCGCCACAGACGATGACGACCTGATGCGCCTCGATTGCCTTCGCGATTTCATCGCGACGTGCGGATACCGGCAGCGTGTCGGCAAAGGTGATCTCAGGAATCGGGTTCGCGGGCGTTGCATTCGCACGGGGCGCAAAGCGGGGCGTCGGGCGGGCTCGCGGGGCAGACGTCATCGGGCCTTCATGCAAAATCGAACATTATTTCAAAGCGCCGCGATGAGCCTGGTTTTTCCTCACACGTTCGTACCGTGGTTCCGCTCGGTTGCACCGTACATCCACGCGCACCGCAGCAAAACCTTTGTCGTCGCCATCGCGGGCGAGTTGATCGCAGCCGGCAAGCTGAACACGTTTGCTCAGGACCTGGCGCTGATCCACGCGATGGGCATCAAGGTCGTGCTGGTGCACGGCTTTCGGCCGCAGGTCGAGGAGCAGCTCAAGGCCAAGGGGCATGTCTCCCACTACAGCCACGGCATGCGCGTCACCGACGCGGTCGCTCTGGACTGCGCACAGGAGGCGGCCGGGCAACTGCGCTACGAGATCGAGGCAGCGTTCTCGCAAGGGTTGCCGAACACGCCCATGGCGGGCAGCCAGATCCGCGTGGTGTCGGGCAACTTCATCACCGCCAAGCCGGTCGGTGTGATCGACGGCGTGGACTTCCAGCACACAGGTCTGGTGCGCAAGATCGATGCAATCGGCATCCGCCGCGCCGTCGACTTCGGCGCGCTGGTGATGCTTTCGCCCTTCGGTTTTTCGCCAACAGGTGAGGCCTTCAACCTGAGCATGGAAGACGTTGCCGCGAGTGCCGCAATCTCATTGCAGGCCGACAAGCTGATCTACGTTACCGAGGTCAAGGGCATACCGCTGGATATCACCGATCCTGAGAGCGTGATCGATCAGGAACTGGCGCTCGCCGATGCCGAGAAACTGTTGGCGGCTCTGCCCAATCCTCAGCAGCCCACCGATACCGCTTTTTATTTGCAGCATGCAGTGAAAGCCAGCCGCAACGGTGTCGATCGTGTGCACATCATTCCGTTTTCTGTCGATGGCTCGGTGCTGATGGAATCATTCACTCACGACGGTGTGGGCACGATGATCGTCGATGAAAAATTGGAAAGTCTGCGCGAGGCCACGGCCGACGACATTGGTGGCGTTCTGCAGTTGATCGTGCCATTTGAAAACGACGGCACATTGGTGAAGAGGGATCGCACCGAAATCGAACGCGACATCGGTTTCTATACGGTCATAGAACACGATGGCGTGATATTCGGTTGCGCAGCTTTATACCCTTATCCAGAGAAACACACCGGCGAGATGGCTGCACTGACGGTGTCACCGGAAGTACAGGGACAAGGCGACGGCGAACGGATTCTGAAGCGCATAGAGCAGCGCGCGCGTGCGATGGGATTGAAGAGCATCTTCGTGTTGACCACGAGGACGATGCACTGGTTCATCAAGCGAGGCTTCGAGCAGGTCTCGCCTGAATGGCTGCCCGAAGCGCGGCAAAGAAAATACAACTGGGACCGACGCTCGCAGGTGCTGGTGAAGACACTCGCCTGATCACAGTCATCTTGCTCGCTGCCTCATACGGCTCACTCATCGAACACATCCTGATCGGAGACATCCCCATGACACGCACCGTCAATTGCACTCATCTGAAGAAGGTCGGCGAGGGGCTCGACTATTCGCCTTACCCTGGAGAACTAGGCAAGCGGATTTACAACGAGGTCAGCAAAGAAGCCTGGGCACTCTGGATGAAACACCAGACGATGCTGGTCAACGAAAACCGTTTGAATCTGGCAGACCTGCGGTCTCGTCAATATCTGGCACGACAGATGGAGAATTTCTTTTTCGGCAGCGGTGCGGAACAGGTGGCCGGTTACGTTCCACCGACCGCATGAGTATTTTTTGGATTCGATCTGCGCCTGAAAATCAAGCAGCATGCGTTGTTTTTGCGGATTGATTCACCTTGATTAACGGCGCATCGGTTTGACGTGACTCCGGAGTTTTGTATACTCGGAGCGCGTCCGGTTATACGGTGCCCCCAATTAATCTACGTTCAAAGGAAAACTCATGTCGACGCTGAAAGAATTGCTGAATCAAAAAGCAGAATTGGACAAAGTGATCGAGTCGACGCGCAAGGAAGAACTTGCCAACGCGATTGCACAAGTCAAGGGTCTGATGCACGAATACGGCCTGACCATTGCCGATATTTCGGTGAAGTCGTCCACGCGTGCGCCGAGCGCCGCCAAGGGTGGCAAGGTCGCCGCGAAGTACCGCAACTCTGCCACCGGCGAATCCTGGAGCGGGCGCGGCTTGCAGCCGAAATGGCTGAAAGCCGCTCTGGCCTCGGGCCGCCAACTGAGCGACTTCGCGGTTTGATTCAAGCTGCAGCCGCAAGGCTGCAGCTATCCGGCCAGACTGCAGATGTAGACGATTGACATCGTCATAGCAGATGGGCGCGGGCTGTCACCGCACGGGAGCCCGCCGCTAAACTGAAGGCGTGATCGCGCCTTCATTCCTTCAGGACTTGCTCTCTCGCGTCGACATCGCCGAGGTGGTCGGCCGACACGTCACGCTGAAAAAAGCGGGCGCAAACCACATGGGCTTGTGCCCATTCCACGGCGAAAAGTCCCCCAGCTTTGCGGTCAGCCCGAGTCGCCAGACTTATCACTGCTTCGGTTGCGGAGTGCACGGCAACGCCATCGGATTTCTGATGGAGCACTCCGGCATGGGCTTCATCGACGCAGTCAACGATCTGGCGCAGCAGGTCGGCATGACGGTACCGCAGGACGATCGCTCTCCCGAAGAGCGCGAACGTGCGGCCAAGCTCAAGGACCGACAGAGCACCCTGTCGGACGTGCTGGCGAAAGCCGCGCACCACTATCGCCAGCAACTCAAGACCAGTCCGCGCGCGATCGACTACCTGAAGCAGCGCGGCCTCAGCGGCGAGATCGCCGCGCGTTTCGCGATGGGCTACGCGCCTGACGGCTGGCGTGCGCTGGCCAGCGCCTTTCCAAGGTATGACGACCCTCTGCTTGAGGAGAGCGGACTGGTCATTGCCCACGAGGCCGACGATCCCTCTGCGGATGCGAAGCGCTACGACCGCTTCCGCGACCGCATCATGTTCCCGATCCGCTCCGTGCAAGGCGATGTGATCGGCTTCGGTGGGCGAGTGCTGGACCGCGGCGAGCCGAAGTACCTGAATTCACCCGAGACGCCAGTCTTCAGCAAGGGCCGCGAGTTGTACGGGCTGTTCGAGGCGAGGACCGCCGTCCGCCAGCACGGCTTCGTGCTGGTCGTCGAGGGCTACATGGACGTGGTGGCACTGGCGCAGCTGGGCTTCCCGAACGCGGTCGCAACCCTGGGTACCGCCTGCACCGCCGAGCATGTGCAAAAGTTGTTCCGTTTCACAGATGCGGTGGTGTTCAGTTTCGACGGCGACGCCGCAGGACGGCGTGCAGCCGGTCGCGCGCTGGAGGCAGCATTGCCCCACGCGACCGATGTGCGCAGCATCCGCTTTCTGTTTCTTCCCGCGGAGCACGACCCCGATTCCTATGTGCGAGAGCACGGAACTGAGGGTTTCAGTCGCTGCATTGAGCAAGCAGTGCCGCTGTCGCGCCAGCTGGTCGCCGTCGCGCAAGAAGGCTGCGATATGGCAGCGGCCGAAGGCCGAGCACGTTTTCTCGCGATCGCACGTCCGCTCTGGACAGCGCTGCCCGACGGCGCCTTGAAGCGTCAGTTGCTCGGCGAACTGGCCAGCATCGCCACGCTGGAAGCCAGCGAATTGACCAGCCTTTGGCAGGCTGGAGCGCCGAAAGCTCGATCAAGTTCTGGGGACACCACTGCAACGCCGCCACGCCGACTGGTCCGGGCCGCGCGCCAGGGCATGGCGAACCAACTGGATCGCGTCTTGTGGCTGATGCTGCATCGCGCTGAACTGTGGTGGGAACTCGATGGCGATGCACACAACCTGCTGGCCGACCAGACCGAGCCGTACGCCACGCTGTTCGCCTGTGTCGAGCGTTCCCTGCACGATCATGGACCGATGAATTCCGCAGCGTTGCACGATGAAATCACTCGCTGCGTAGGGGACGACGAGCGCGCCCGAGCCACGCTCGATCGGATCGCCCGATTTCACACTCCGGAGACGGAGACAGACCTCAAACTGCAGATGGATCTGCTGCTCGATCAACTCCGATTGCAGGAGGTCGATCATGAGCTCAAGTTGCTGTTCGAATCAGGCTTGATGTCGCCAGACATCCAGGCGCGCAGTGCCTCGTTGATGCAAAGCCGAGCGCGCCTGAAAGCCTTGTTGGCCAAGGCCACAACTCAGCCCAGCTGAGACGCGCCGCGCCTCGCGGCAAGCTCAGCCGGAGCTTCAATTGAGCTTGCCAAAAGGTATAATCCGCTTCTGCGCTGAAATTGCTGCATTTTTCAGCGACTGCGACAGCATCCATCCTGACAACTCAGTCATGGGCGTGATTGCCGAGGTGATACGGCGACATGGTCGGTGGGTTCTGACTTCAATTCGCTGAATGCCGAGCTTGTCGAACGACGCGTTCGACTCCATCTGTAGAGACCATGGCGGTGATTTCCCGCCCCATCTAGGAATTGCATGACTGCGAAGAAAAGCGCGCCGACGGCGGCCGTCAAACCAGCCACCCCTGCAAAGGCTGCCACAGAGAAATCCAGCGACAAGAAGGTGGCTGCAGTCAAGCAGCCTGCAGCTTCCAAGACCGAGGCGAAGACCGCGCCCAAGGCCGTTGCAGCTGAGGACAAGGCCAAAAAAGGCCGCAAGCCTGCGAAGGTCGACGCCAAGGCTAAAAAGGCTGAGTTGGTCGAGGAAGACTTCTCCGACATTGAAGGCGACCTCGAAGGCGAGCCTGAAGTCGAGGTCGCTGACGACGCCGAGAAAGCCAAGGCCAAACCGCTGCGCATGAAAGTCTCGCGCGCCAAGGAGCGCGCGCTGATGCGCGAGTTCGGTCTCGACGAGACTGCGCTGACCGAAGAGGAAGTCGCCAAGCGCCGCCAGGAGCTGAAGACGCTCATCAAGATGGGCAAGACGCGTGGTTTTCTGACGCATCAGGAAATCAATGACCACTTGCCGGAAAAGCTGGTCGACAACGAAATCCTCGAAGCCATCGTGTCGATGCTCAACGACATGGGCATCGCGGTCTACGAACAGGCGCCGGATGCAGCAACGCTGCTGATCGCCGGCGGTGGCACCACCACCGCGACCGAGGAAGAGGCCGAGGAAGCAGCCGAAGCGGCGCTGTCCACCGTCGACTCCGAATTCGGCCGCACGACCGACCCGGTGCGCATGTACATGCGCGAGATGGGCACGGTCGAACTGTTGACCCGTGAAGGCGAGATCGAAATCGCCAAGCGCATCGAAGGCGGCCTGCAGTCCATGATGCTGGCCATCAGCGCCTCCCCGACGACCATCGCCGAGATCCTCGCCTATGCCGACCGCATCGGTGCTGGCGAAATGACGATCTCCGAAGTGGTCGATGGCTTTGTCTCGGAAGGCGAAGCAGACGACTATGTCGCCGAGGAAGACGTTGACTTCTTCGACGAAGAAGACGATGACGATGGCAACGGCGGCAGCAAGGCACTGACCAAGAAGCTTGAAGAGTTGAAGACCCAGGCGCTGGCGAAGTTCGCCAACCTGCGCATCAACTTCGACAAGATGCGCAAGGCCTTCGAGAAGGAGGGCTACCAATCGCCCGCCTACAGCAAGGCGCAGCAGGCCATCAGCGCCGAGTTGATGACGATCCGCTTCACCGTCAAGACGATCGAAAAGCTGTGCGCCATCCTGCGCTCGCAGGTGGACGACGTGCGCCGCTACGAGCGTGAGCTGCGCAAGATCCTGGTCGACAAGTGCGGCATGCCGCAGGACCACTTCATCAAGCATTTCCCGCCGAACCTGCTGAACCTGAAGTGGGCTGAAAAAGAGATCGCCGCCAACAAGCCTTACAGCGCCGTGCTGGCTCGCAATCTGCCCCCCGTGCAGGAGTTGCAAAAGAAGCTGACCGACCAGCAGGCCCGCGCTGTCGTGCCGCTCGACGATCTGAAAAAGATCAACAAGCGCATGAACGAGGGCGAAAAGTCTTCGCGCGATGCCAAGAAGGAAATGATCGAGGCCAACTTGCGCCTCGTGATCTCGATCGCGAAGAAGTACACCAACCGCGGCCTGCAGTTCCTCGACCTGATCCAGGAAGGCAACATTGGCCTGATGAAGGCGGTCGACAAGTTCGAATACCGCCGTGGCTACAAGTTCTCCACCTACGCGACCTGGTGGATCCGCCAAGCGATCACGCGCTCGATTGCCGACCAGGCCCGCACGATCCGCATCCCGGTGCACATGATCGAGACGATCAACAAGATGAACCGTCTGAGCCGCCAGCACCTGCAGGAGTTCGGCTTCGAGCCCGACGCGCCGACGCTGGCCGAGAAGATGGAGATTCCCGAAGACAAGATCCGCAAGATCATGAAGATCGCCAAGGAGCCGATCTCCATGGAAACGCCGATCGGCGACGACGACGACTCCCACCTGGGAGACTTCATCGAGGACACCAACAATACCGCGCCGATCGAGGCCGCGATGCAGGCCGGCCTCCGCGACGTGGTCAAGGACATCCTCGACAGCCTGACACCACGCGAGGCCAAGGTGCTGCGCATGCGCTTCGGCATCGAAATGAGCACCGACCAC
>CANHOE010000064.1 GCA_947462175.1 Burkholderiales bacterium
ATGTGCTCGCGGGTTTGCGGCATCGGGCCGTCAGCAGCAGAGCACACCAAGATGGCGCCGTCCATCTGGGCAGCACCGGTGATCATGTTCTTGACGTAGTCGGCGTGCCCGGGGCAGTCAACGTGCGCGTAGTGACGGTTCTTGGTCTCGTATTCGACGTGCGCGGTGTTGATGGTGATGCCGCGCGCCTTCTCTTCGGGCGCCGCGTCGATCTGGTCGTAGGCCTTGGCCTCGCCACCGAACAGCTTGCTCAGCACCGTCGTGATCGCAGCCGTCAGGGTCGTCTTGCCGTGGTCCACGTGCCCAATGGTCCCCACGTTCACGTGCGGCTTGGTCCGCTCAAATTTGCCTTTTGCCATTCTCAACTCCTCGAATACGAGACTGAAGATTCACAACGCTGTCAAAAATCCTGGTGCCCATGGCGCGGATCGAACGCGCGACCTCTCCCTTACCAAGGGAGTGCTCTACCACTGAGCCACATGGGCCAAACACAACCTGCCTGCCGACCCCCAGCAGTTGCCAGAAGCCAGCCCGAACCCTGGAGCGGGAGACGGGAATCGAACCCGCGTCATTAGCTTGGAAGGCTAGGGTTCTACCATTGAACTACTCCCGCCTGAACCTCCACAAGCCGAGGCCCGAGAGGGTCTAAAACTGTTCTTTTCGCCTTGGTGGAGGAGGCTGGATTCGAACCAGCGTACTCGTTAGAGGGCAGATTTACAGTCTGCTGCCATTAACCACTCGGCCACCCCTCCGCGGCGAGCCGAAGAGTTTACCACGGCATTTGGCGGCTTGGTACGCGGCTCAATCGAGATCGAAGAAGCTGGGCCAGTGTTGTGCGGCAGGCGACGAAGCGTAATGCTCGTCGAGAAAGCGCATCGCCGCCCCGAAATGGCCACAGCCGATGAATGGCATTGGCGGACGCAGCGCTGCCAGCGGGGACGGGTGATTGCTGCGCAGGACCAGATGCCGCGTCGGCGCGACGTCGATCAGCTCCGACTTGAGCTGAGCATGCGCGCCCCACAGCATGAATACCTTCGGGGCTGGGTCATGCGCAGCGGCAGACACAATGATGTCAGTGAGCGCTTGCCATCCCAACTTCCCATGACTACCTGGGATTCCCGCTTCGACGGTCAAGCTTGTATTGAGCAGAAGCACGCCACGTGCGGCCCAGGCGCCCAGGTGTCCGCTGGCCGGCGCAGGCCGACCAGGATCGCGCCGCAACTCCTTGAAGACATTGCGCAGACTGGGTGGCACGGGCATGCCCATTGGCACCGAAAAAGACAGGCCTTCCGCCTGCCCCTCGCCGTGATACGGGTCTTGCCCAAGGATCACGACGCGCGTGCGTGCCAACGGTGTCGCATCAAGCGCGCGGAACACAGCTGCTGGGTAGACCACGGCGCCGGACTCCACCCGGCGATCGACGTGATCGATCACGGCGCGACCTGCGGCGCTTGATCGCCAGGCGTCGACGATCGGGCGCCAATCCCCTCGCAGGCGATCGACCAGCGCATCGATCGGCTCGATCAATCGGGAATCGCTCATCCCCACGCTGCTGCGGATGTCGGCCAACGTCGCCCGGCAACGTTCACTGGAACAGATCAGCCAGCGCCTGCCCTGGATCGGCCGCCCGCATGAAGGCCTCGCCGACCAGGAACGCCGCCACGCCCGCGCTGCGCATGCGCCCGACATCGGCCTTGACCAGCACGCCACTCTCGGTGACGAGCAGGCGATCGGTCGGTACGTTCTTCAGCAAACCGAGCGTGGTGTCCAGCGTCACCTCGAAGGTGCGCAGGTTGCGGTTGTTGATGCCGACCAGTGGCGTCTTCAACCGCAGCGCGCGGTCCAGTTCGAGGCCATCGTGCACCTCGACTAAAACGGCCAGGCCAAGCGCATGAGCTTGGGCTTCGAGGTCGACCATCTGCGAGTCATCCAGGCACGCAGCGATCAGCAAGATGCAATCGGCGCCCATCGCGCGAGCTTCAAACACCTGGTAGGCGTCGACCATGAAATCCTTGCGCAGTACGGGCAGACTGCAGGCGGCGCGGGCTTGCTCGAGGTAAGCCACCGACCCCTGGAAGAACTGCACGTCGGTGAGCACGCTCAGGCACGCCGCGCCGCCGCGCTCGTAGCTCTCGGCGATGGCGTTCGGCACGAAGTGTTCACGCAGCACGCCCTTGCTGGGGCTCGCTTTCTTGATCTCGGCGATGACGGCCGCATGCCCGGCAGTCATCTTTCTGCGCATCGCCGCAACGAAATCGCGCACACCGCCCAGCGACTCGGCATCGCGGCGCAACGAGGCCAGATCGCGCCGCGTACGTGCTGCGCGGATCTCATCGCGCTTGACCTCGACGATGCGATTGAGGATGTCGCTGCTCATGCCGCTCCCGCCCCAGCCGCTGCGGCCGCCAACGACTGCGTGGCGCCGACGAACTGATGCAGCTTGTCGCGTGCGCGGCCCGACGCCAGTGCCTCGCGTGCCAAGGCGATTCCGTCAGCCATCGTCGCGGCGACATCGGCCGCATACAGCGCCACTCCGGCATTCAGCAGCACGATGTCGCGTGCAGCGCCGGGCTGGTCATCGAGCACTGCCAGCAGCATGCGCTTCGAATCGTCGGGTGTCTCGACACGCAGCGAGCGGTGGCTGGCCATCGGCAAGCCGAAGTCTTCAGGGTGAATCTCGTACTCACGTACCTCGCCAGCCTGGATTTCGCAAACGAGCGTCGATGCACCCAGCGTTACCTCGTCCATGCCGTCGCGGCCGTAAACCACTACCGCGTGTTGTGCACCGAGGCGCTGCAGCGCGCGCGCCTGGATGCCGACCAGATCGGGATGGAACACGCCCATGAGGATGTTCGGCGCGCCGGCCGGGTTGGTCAGCGGCCCGAGGATGTTGAAGATGGTGCGCACCCCAAGTTCGCGGCGCACCGGCGCAACGTTCTTCATCGCAGGATGGTGGTTGGGCGCGAACATGAAGCCGACACCGGTGTCCGCAATGCACTGCGCAATGGCCGCTGGCGGCAGCGCCAGATGCACCCCCAGCGCTTCCAGCACATCCGCGCTGCCCGACTTGCTCGACACGCTGCGGTTACCGTGCTTGCTGACCCGGGCACCGGCCGCAGCAGCCACGAACATGCTGCAGGTCGAGATATTGAAGGTGTGCGAGCCATCGCCGCCGGTGCCGACGATGTCGACGAGATGCCGGCGATCAGCCACCTCGACCGGCGTTGAAAACTCGCGCATCACCTGCGCAGCTGCCGTGATTTCACCGATGGTTTCCTTCTTCACGCGCAGGCCGATCAGCAGCGCGGCCAGCATGGCCGACGGCATCTCACCGTTCATGATCCGGCGCATCAGCACCAGCATCTCGTCGTGAAAGATCTCGCGGTGATCGATCACCCGCGCCAGGGCTTCGGCATTGCTGAAATTCACGGCCGCAACTCCAGGAAGTTCTTCAGCATCGCGTGGCCATGCTCGGTCAGGATCGATTCGGGGTGGAATTGCACGCCTTCGAGCGGCGTGGCGGTGCCCGCCAGCTCGCGGTGCCGCACGCCCATGATCTCGCCGTCTTCGGAGGTGGCAGTGATTTGCAACACCGCAGGCAGCGACTCGCGCTCGATCGCCAGCGAGTGGTAGCGGATCACGGTGAACTGCTTCGGCAGCGCGGTGTAGACGCCCTGCTCATCGGTCGAGATCACACTGGTCTTGCCGTGCATCTGCACCTGCGCGCGGATCACCTTGCCGCCCAGCGCCGCACCGATGCTCTGGTGGCCCAGGCACACGCCCAGGATCGGCAGCTTGCCGGTGAAATGCTGGATCGCCGGGACGCAGATGCCCGCCTCGGCCGGCGAGCATGGCCCGGGCGACAGCACCAGCTTGTCAGGTCGCAGTGCGGCAATGTCCTGCAGCGACAGCTCGTCGTTACGGAACACGCGCACGTCTTCGCCCAGCTCGGCGAAGTACTGCACCAGGTTGAAGGTGAAGCTGTCGTAGTTGTCGATCATCAGCAGCATGTGCGCGCAAACCTTTGTGCTTCGTGGGACGCAGAGCACTGCATCCTGATTCCGTGCCCGTTGAGAAACCCGCGGGTTGCCGCGCTGACGCGGCGTGCTGGGTAGGGGCTGGGGCGGCGTGGGTGGGGTCAGGCAGATGGCCTGCGCCAACGCCGGCCGGAGCGCGCTGCAGAGATGGATTGCTTTGCAAACATCCCGCAATTATGGCCGCGGTTACTCGCACAGGTATCCGATCGGCCGGCCTTCGGTGCGCAAGTTGCCTGACGACTGCGACGGGTGGTACCGCGCGTCGATCTGCGCGCGGTCAAGCACCAGCACCCGCTTCTCGCCCAACTGAGCGAGGCGAAAGGCCACCGAAGGGCCGTTGACGCCGGGGCAGGGTCTGCCTGCGGAGGCTTGACGGCACGCACAAACCGAATCAGTCTTCGGGACTTGGCCTTCCACGCAGCGCTGGCTGCGCTCTTCCTGCATGACGACCCCCGACGCTGTTGCGCCTTTTCACCTTCTGCACGGCACCCGACCTGTGCTGTTGTCGATCCCGCATGTGGGCACACACATTCCCGAGGTAATTCGCGGCGACTACACCGAGGTCGCACTGCAACGGGCCGATACCGACTGGCACCTGGACCGGTTGTACGCCTTCGCGCAGCAGTTCGGCGCATCGGTGCTGCGGGCCACGCACTCGCGCAGCGTGATCGACTTGAACCGCCCGCCCGACAACCAGAGCCTGTACCCCGGGCGCATCACCACGGGGCTGTGTCCGACCGAGACCTTCCGCGGCGAGGCGCTGTACCACCCGGGCCGTGGGCCGGATGCCGCCGAAACGGCGCAGCGCCTGGCGCTGTACTGGCGGCCGTACCACGACACCTTGGCCGCCGAGCTCGAACGGCTGAAATCTCTGCACGGCCAGGTGCTGCTGTGGGATGCGCACTCGATCGCGAGCCAGCTGCCGCGCTTGTTCGAGGGCAAGCTGCCCGATCTGAACCTGGGCACCGCAGACGGCGCAAGCTGCGCCGCCGAGGTGCTGTCTCCCGTGGCGGCCATCGCTCAGGGCAGTGGCTTCAGCGCAGTGGTCGACGGTCGCTTCAAGGGAGGTCACATCACACGTCACTACGGGAATCCGTCGCAGGGGGTTCATGCCATACAGCTCGAGCTGTGCCAGTGCCTTTACATGGACGAAGACAAGCCCTTCGAGTACCGATCTGAGCGGGCCGAGCGCTTGCAGCCCACCCTGAGTGCCATGCTGAGCGGGGCCTGCGATGCGATGGCTGCGCTGACGCCCTGACGCGCTGTGACCATGTTGCGTGCCTCGCTGGCCTTGACCGTCGTGCTGTGGCTGGTCGGCTGTGCCAGCACGCCAGGGGGGTCGGGAGGGTCAGTGCCCGCGTCGACTCCCCCGGCCGACAGCACCGGCCGAGATGGCCCACCAGCCGCACCACCGCCAGATCTGGCCGATGTGCCCGACGCCCAGCCGCGCGTCGAGACCATCAAGCCACGCGGCGCCAACAAGCCTTACGAGATCGCCGGTCAGCGCTACGAACCCATGGCGGCCGATGTGCCGTACAAGGAACGCGGGCTCGCTTCCTGGTACGGCCGCAAATTCCATGGCCGCCCCACCGCAAGTGGTGAGCCCTACGACATGTACGCCATGACAGCGGCGCACCCGACCTTGCCGATCCCGAGCTACGCGAAGGTGCGCAATCCGGCCAACGGCCGCGAGATCGTGGTGCGCGTCAACGACCGCGGCCCTTTCCACAGCGGTCGCATCATCGACCTGAGCTACACCGCCGCGCTGAAACTGGACCTGCTGCGTGGCGTGGCACCGGTGGAGGTGGAACGGCTGACGCACGACGCCATACGCACCGGCGCCTGGCGCCAGACGGCACCGGCAACTGCCGTTGCCACGGACGTCCCGACTTCGACCACGCCACCGTTGTTGGCGGACATCGCTCCCACTGAAAAAGCAGCGCAGCCCGCAGCGCCAGCGCGCGGCTTCTGGGTTCAGCTGGGCGCATTCCGCCAGCGCGATGGCGCCGACCGACTGCATCAACGCCTGTCGAGCGACCTGTCGTGGCTGGCGCCGGTGCTGGCAGTGTTCAGCGACCGCGACCTGCTCCGCGTGCAGGCAGGCCCCTACGCCGACAAGGCCGAGGCCACCCGCGTCGCACAGCAGGTGCGTGCCGCAGCTTCACTGGTGCCAGTGGTGATTGAACGCCGCTGATAGCGGCGTCCGAGGGTCGCGAAGGGGTCCTACTTCGCCGTCGGCATGACGAACTCGGCGCCCTTGGCGATGCTGGCCGGCCAGCGCTGCATCACGCTCTTCTGCTTGGAGTAGAAGCGCACGCCTTCTTCGCCGTAGGCGTGCATGTCACCGAAGAGGCTCTTCTTCCAGCCTCCGAAACCGTGCCAGGCCATCGGCACCGGGATCGGCACGTTGATGCCGACCATGCCGACCTGAATGCGCCGCGCGAATTCGCGCGCCACGTTGCCGTCGCTGGTGAAACACGCCACGCCGTTGCCGTATTCATGGTCGTTGACCAGCTTCACCGCCGCTGCGAAATCGGGCACCCGCACCACCACGAGCACCGGGCCGAAGATTTCTTCGCGGTAGATGCGCATCTGGGGTGTGACATGGTCGAACAGCGTGCCTCCGGTGAAGAAACCACCCTCGTGGCCGGGCACCTTGAAGGGCTTGCCCGTTTGTGGGTCCACGCGGCCATCGACCACCAGCGTGGCGCCTTCCTCGACACCAAGCCCGATGTAGCCCTCGATGCGCTCGAGCGCCTGCTTCGTCACGATCGGCCCCATCTCGGCGTCTGGCTCCATCCCGTTCTTGACCTTCAGCGCCTTGGCACGAGCGGCGAGAGCTGGCACTAATTTGTCGGCCACGTCACCGACGGCCACCGCCACGCTGATCGCCATGCAGCGCTCGCCGGCCGAGCCGTAACCGGCGCCGATCAACGCATCGACCGTCTGCTCCAAGTCGGCGTCGGGCATCACGACCATGTGGTTCTTCGCGCCCCCCAGCGCCTGCACCCGCTTGCCGTGGTGCGCGCCCGTCTCGTAGATGTACTGCGCGATGGGCGTCGAGCCGACGAAACTGATCGCCTTCACGTCAGGATGCGTCAACAGCGTGTCGACCGCCAGCTTGTCGCCCTGCACCACATTGAATACACCGTCGGGCAGGCCGGCCTGCTTCAGCAACTCAGCCATGAAGAGGCTGGGCGAAGGGTCACGCTCGCTCGGCTTGAGCACGAAACAGTTGCCGGCAGCGATCGCGATCGGGAACATCCAGCAGGGCACCATCACGGGAAAGTTGAACGGCGTGATACCGGCCACCACGCCCAGCGGCTGGCGCAGCGTCCAGTTGTCGATGCCGGTGGAGACTTGCTCGGTGTAGTCGCCCTTGAGCAACTGCGGGATGCCGCAGGCGAACTCGATGATGTCGATGCCGCGGCTGACCTCGCCCTGCGCATCGGTGAACACCTTGCCGTGTTCGGCGGTGATCAGTGCGGCCAGTGTGTCGCGATGCTGGTTCATCAGTTCGAGGAACTTGAACAGCACACGCGCGCGGCGTATCGGTGGCGTGTCGGCCCAACCTTCGAACGCGGCCAGCGCCGCGGCAACCGCGGTGTTCACCTCGTCGGCGCTGCCCAGCGCCACCTGGCGCGCCACTTCCCCAGTTGCCGGGTTGTAGACAGGCTGGCGCCGTCCGCTGCGGCTGGCGACCGCCTGACCAGCGATGAAGTGTCCGACCTCGGCGGCCGGGGACAGGGTGGCGGTCAATGCGTCGGGTGCGCCCATGGCGTGCTCCAAGTTCGGTTCATGTTCATTTCAGTGGGCAGAGTTTAGGAGCGCGACAATCGACCATGCCTTCTTCCACACCCTCTTCATCCAGCGGCCCCGTTCCAATCGACGAGCGCGACATCGACGAGTTGCAGGCCCTGCTCGACCGCGTGCCAGCGCCGCTGGAGCCGCTCGACGTCAGCATGCTCGACGGCTTCCTGTGCGGCGTGCTGCTGCAGCCGCAGATGGTGCCCGCGTCGCACTGGTTGCCTCACCTCACCGATGCCGACGGGCGCGCGCTGCCGGCCTCGTTCGACGCGGCGCGACTGCATGCGCTGGCGCTGCGCCGGCATGCGGAACTGAACGACGCGATCGGCGGCCGACAGTGGTTCGATCCCTGGGTGTTCGAAATGGCGCCAGCGGATGACGAAGACAGCGACGAGCCGCACGAGACCGCAGCGGTCTACCCCTGGGTGGCCGGGTTCGCGACCGCGCAGGAGTTCTTCCCTGGACTGATGCGTCTGGACGCTGGCGCGCTGACGGCGCCTTTGGCGCTGCTTTACCGGCACCTCGACCCTGATGACCTGGAGGACGCCGACGAATTGATCGAAGAGATCGAGTCGCTGGAACCACCGGCCGATCTGAGCGCAGCGGTCGAAGAACTGGTGCGCGCGACCTTGCTGCTGGCCGACATAGCACGCCCCCGCCCGGACGCCGGTCAACCGCATCGTCAACCGTCGCGTGGTCCGGCACGCCGGCCACGTGGCCGCTAGCTCGACGGCCCGCCAGGGCGGGCCGGGCTGGTGCGAAGGACATGCTCGGCGACAGTGGCGTTGCTGACCTTCAAGCGGTCGCCATGCGAGGCCGCCGCATCGGGCTGCTGTCGCCATAGAAGCCGAAGTCGAGCGCCGGCCGCTTGCCGCTGATCAGTTCGGCCAGTGCGCGGCCAGAGCCTGCGCCGTGCGTCCAGCCCAGCGTGCCATGGCCGGAATTGACCCACAGCCTGCCGATCGGACTGCGTCCGATGATCGGGATGTTGTCCGGCGTACTGGGCCGCAGGCCTGCCCAGTAGTTCGGCCGGGTGGTGTCGGCCACGCCGGGAAACAACTCTTCGTAGCGCTTGACGAGCGCCTCGCAGCGCACGCGCGAGGTGGCGCTGGTGATCGAGGTGTCGTAGCCCGCCATTTCCGCGGTGCCTGCGATGCGCACCTCGTCACCCAGCCGGCTGATGGCGATCTTGCGGCCATCGTCGAGCAGGCTCACGGTGCTGGCGCGCTCGGGCTGCCTCAGCTTCAAGGTGGCGGAGTAGCCCTTGGCAGGGTAGATGTTCAGGCACAGGCCCAACGGGCGCAGCAGCGGCGCCGTGTAGCTGCCCATGGCCGCGACGTAGGCATCGGCATGCAAGGTCTTGATCTGCGCGGTGGCTTGTTCCCGCACTCGCAGGGATTCGATGGCGGTACCGGCCTGACGAAGGTCGAGGATGTCGTGCCCGTAAAGGAAGGTCGCGCCGCGCTCGGCGCAGCGCTTGGCGAGCTGTTGGGTGAACACCCGCGCGTCACCCGATTCGTCGCTGGGCGTGTAGGTACCGCCGGCCAGCCGCGGCCCGAACGAAGCCAGGGCCGGCTCGACGGCCAGCACTTCCTCGCGCGTCAGGACGCGCCGGTCGACGCCGTGGCGACGCATGACCTCGGCCGCCGCAGCGCCTGCATCGAAGTCTTGTTGTGACGAGAAGAAATGCAGGATCCCGCGCTCGATCCGGTGGTACTCGATGCCGGTCTGTGCCACGACCGACTTCAGCGCCGCCTGGCTGTAGCGGCCGAGGGCCACCAACTGCCCCACGTTGCGTTCGAAGGCCGCCGTGTTGCACTGGGCCAGGAAGCTCAGACCCCAACGCCACTGGTGCGGGTCGAGTGTCGGGCGAAACAGCAAGGGCGCGTCATCGCGCAGCAACCATTTCGCGACCTTCAGCGGTGCCTCGGCATTCGCCCAGGGCTCGCAGAAGCTGACCGAGATCTGTGCGCCGTTGGCGAAGCTGGTTTCGAGCGCCGCATCTGGCTGGCGGTCGACGACCGTGACCTCGTGGCCTTCGCCCAACAGATGCCAGGCCGTGCTGATGCCGACGATGCCAGCGCCCATCACGATGACTTTCATGAGAGCTTCTCCAGAAGACTGATGCTGCGACCAATTCTGCGACCGGTCAGTTTCAAAAAGAAGCATCATTCGTCAATCTCTCTACACATTAGCAGCGCTTATGAACAACCTGGACCCGGCCGCACTCGATTGCCTGGCTGCGCTGGCTGACCACGGCGGCTTCGAAGCGGCGGCGCAGCGGCTGGCCATCACCCAGTCGGCGGTGTCGCAGCGCTTGCGCGCACTGGAAGCGCAGGTCGGCCAGCCGCTGGTGGTGCGCTCGCGGCCACTGCGACTGACCGAGCCGGGCAAGGTGCTGCTGCGCTTTGC
>CANHOE010000065.1 GCA_947462175.1 Burkholderiales bacterium
ACCGTTGGGTGTGCTTGGGGGGACTTACAACCAATCTCTGTTACGAGGACTTGACTGCCGGTTTATTTTAAATGGCCGGACCTGCGAATTCATCCGTGACTGTCTGAGCCTGCGGCCGTTCTCAATCGACAGATTCGGTCATTGGCGTGGCCGATCAGCGGCTCGATGTCCTGTCGCTGCTTGAGCCAACTTTTTACCGGGGGGTGAGGTACTTGAAATTGCCGCGGTGGGCCCGCCTCGACTGGGGGCTGATTCCTTGTCCACCCTCCCTTAGCCCAGGTCCGTGATGGCCGTCGTCGGGTTGCCGGGGAAGCCGCTGATCTGTGCCGGGTCACTGGGCGGGCGCTGCTCGTCGTGGACTTCGCGACTGAAGAACTGAAAACACATGTCCTGACCCCAACGTTCGAGCAACGACTCCTCGCTCTCGTTGTGCACGTGCTCGAGGTGCGGCAGCGCCACCATCCGGGGGATTGGCAAGCGCGGGCGGGCCGCGCTGCTGATGCCACCATCGGCCACCGCCGGCGTCGCCGACGCGGGGCCAAGGTCGATCATCTGGCCAAGACGGGCGCGGAAGAAGTCGTCGGTGGACATCGGCGCCGGTCCTCAACGTTCCAGGAACTTCCGTCCATCGGAGTGAGTGCCAGGAGATTTTGTTGTTCCACCGCGAACATTGCGCTTCATCTCGGTATCGATCACTGCGCCGATGATGGCGCCAGAGGCCAGACCTGCCACTGCCGTTGGCGGGGTCTCAACTCTTTCATCTGATGCCCCCAAACGTCTCCGGCTTCCAGCAGTTGCTCCCGGAACAGTCTGTAAAAGAAAAAGCCCCAGAGCGTTGATTTCTCTGGGGCTTCCGGTCTTCCTAGGTGCCTTTCGGCCTTGTCTCTGGTCCCACCGACAGGAATCGAACCTGTATCTGCCGCTTAGGAGGCGGCCGTTCTGTCCATTGAACTACGGCGGGCAAGCCAAGGATTTTCACACGCGAGGTGTTCGCGCTTAGCCCCAGCGCCATGTCCAGATCACGTCCAGTGAATTCTCGAAACCCGATTGCGCACGCAGCGTGAAGCTGCGGGCGATGCGGTACACCAGTTGAAAGCTGCCTGCAGTGGCGTTCAGTCCTCGTTCATAGCCGACATACCAGCGGCGCGAGAGCTGCTTGCCGAGCGAAATCACCGTTTCTCGAACTTCGCCCTGGTTCTGCTTCAGCGTCAGCTCGTCGAGTCCGATCGCCTTGGTGAACTGGTCGGTGATGCTGTCGCCTTCACCGGCCAGCAGCGCCACCGCAGCGGTCTGCAGCAAGGCGGTGTCCGCGCCACCCAGGCCATCACTGGCTCGGCCCAGGGCCAGCCACGACAGCTTGTCGACCTCTGACACCTCCGGCTCTGAAAACAGCCGAATGCGGGGGTTCTGTGCGGTACCGGTGATTTGCACCCCGACGCGAATGTCGACATTCGGGCGGGTGGCCTCGATGTTGAGTTGCGGGTTCTCAGGCGGTCCGTTGAAGGTGATCTGGCCGCGGTCGATCGTCAGTTTTTGGCCATAGGCGGCGTAGGTCCCGCCGGCGGCGGCGATGCTGCCGTTGATCGCCAGCCTCCCGTTAGGTGCAGTGAGTCGCAGGTCGCCGCGCAGGCCGGTTTCGATGCCCCGACCGCGCAGCCGCAGCTTGGTGCCCAGCCCGATCTTCAAATCGAGTGCCACGTTGCGCGAGGTCGTCGAGGTGGGCAATGGTGCAGCTGTCTCGGCGGAACCCGACTGCGCTGAATATGCCGGCCCACCGCGCGTCGCCCCGCTGGCGGCGGCACGCACCACATGCACGTCGTCGGACAGCGTTGGCGCATCGCTGCGCGTGAAGTCGATCAGGCCTTCGTCGATGGTGAAGCCACCGTCGACGCTCAGGGTGTCGCGGCCAAATCCCAACTGGGCAGAACCGCTGGTGACGATGCGGCGATCGACCCGGCCCAGCAGCACGAAGCGATCGGCCTTCAGCCGCAACTGCGCGCTCGGGGACTCGCCCAGCGCTGCGGAGCCATCGATGCTGAGGCTGCCCGTGCCACCCTTGGCGTTGAAGTGCTCAATGCGTGCACCGTTGCCCTGCAGCGAGATCAGCACCTCGCCCTCGCTGATGTTGACGCCTTCGATGAAGTTGCGCGCGCTCAACGCGCTGCCCTCGATGCTGCCAGTGACCTCAGGCGCGCCGAAGCGACCAGCGAACACCGCGCTGGTCTTCATCTGGCCGCCCAGCCGCCAGCCGGTCGGCACCCAGGTGCCCCATGCGCTGAGGTTGGCCACGTCCAGTTCCGCGGCACCTTCGATCGATGCATCGGGTGTGGGCCACAGCACCTCGGGTGACGTGCGCACGACAACGGCGCCCGCCAGCACGCCGAGGGTCTTGCCGTTCAGGTACTGAGAGAACGTCCAGACGCCGTCCTTCGCGGTCACGGCCAACCGCAGGTTGGTCAGGCCCAACGACTGGGTGCTGATCTCATCGGTGACGGTCAGGTCGCCACGGCTGCGTTCGAGCACCAGATCGGCCGTGAGACCGCCGTCACTGTGTACATCGAAGCGACCGCCCATCGTCAGATCGCCACCCCAGCCGAAGCCAGGCTGAAGGCGCGCCAGCAGCGGCGAGATCGGTAGCGGATCGAACGCAAGTTGCGCGTCGATCCGTGCTGGATGCGCCACCCCGCCGGCTGCCTGCCAGGCCAGCTGACTCCAGCGCACGGCCGCACCCAGCACCTCGGCCTGGCCGGGTTGCACAGTGACCCGCGCCGGCTCACCCGACCACGCTGCGTCGATGTCGATGTTGCTCGCGCGGGCCCATGGCGAAGCATTGCCGTTGCTCGCCTTCAGTTCAATCCGCTGCACGCCGCCGCGCCAACCCGCCACACGCTGACCGACCAGATCGATGAATCCGCCTTTGGCCTGCATCAGAAGCGTGCTGCGCGCTGCGGCGTCTGCGCCCGTGAGGATCGGTGCAGGCTGACCTGCAGCCTTCTCGTGCACGTTGTCGGTCCAGGAGGGTGGCAGTGCTTTCGAAACCGCCCGCAACTCCAGGGTGTGGTCGCCGAAGGTGCCGGTGACCTTGAGCTGTGCCGATTCGATGTTGGGTGATGCGCTCGCCTGGGGGCTGGAGGAGGTGCTCGACTGCGCCACCGCGGTGGACGTCGGCTTGCTGCTGGCCGGAGGCTTGCTCAGCAGGCGCATTTGCGACAGCTCTGCGTCAATGGCCACTGCAGCACCGGCCGCGGTACCGGCATTCCAGTTCGCGCTGGCCTGTTGCACCGCGACCGCTCCGATGCGCAGCCCGTTCGCACTCAGCTCGCCCTGTGTCGTGATGGCGGGCCAGCGCCCGTCGATCGTCGCCGATGCCTTCAACGTGCCCGCCAGCGTTGCACCGGCGCCCGGGGCTTGCACAAGGCGCCACAGCGGATCGAAACCCGCGAGGGACGGGGCGTCCAGGCTGACAGTCCAGCGATCGGTGCTGCCGCTGGTGGCATTGGCACGTGCCGCGGTGTCGAAGCGGCCTTGTGCCTGAAGCCGGTTGTCGGCGACCTGCAGCGCCAGCACGGCTTCGGCGTGCCCGCTGTCGAGGCTGCGCAGGCTCGCGCTGCCATCGACCGGCGTGCCGGCGACGAGGCTGCGCACCATCGCAAGCTGGGCATTGCCGCGCCACGCGGTCCATGGCGCGCTGAGGTCGGCCGGCAGTGTCAGGTCGAATTCGCTCGCCGCGTTGAGGCGGTTGGTTCCGCGCCGCCAGGGCGAATCGGTTCGGCCGGGCCACCACGGGAGCGGGTCGAATTCGACGAGTGTGGCGCGTCCCTTCGCTTGCCAGGGCTCACTGCTCGAGGGGCGGCGGGCGTCGCCGGTCAGCGTGGCCAGCGCACCGCCAGCGCTGGCACGGAACTCACGCAGCGTGAGGTGCTGTGCGTCGGCGAGCGCGTCGAGCTTGAGCTGCACTGTCTTGCCCGCGGTGTTCACCTGGTCTGAGCCAACCGATGGCGAGAGTGCGCCGGTCAGGTCGAACTTCAGCTCGATCTGTGGGCCGCTGCCCGCCGTGGAGGCTGCGGGCGAAGATGCCGCCGCAACCGCAGGCGCGCCGGTCGGTGTGAGGGCGAGCAGCAACGGCCCTCCGATCAACATCGCTGGTGCGCGCGCGTCGAGAACCGACGGCTGCAGCGCATGCAGGGTGGCGCTCAGTGTCGAACGATCGGTATGCCAGCGACCACTGCCTGACAGGCTCCCGCCCGCCTGCGCCCGGATACCGAACTCGACGTCGAATGTCTTGAGATCGACCGTGCTGGGGTCGTCGGCGCGGGCGCTCAGATCCGCCTTCAGATGGCGCAGAGGCGCGAACCCGTCGTTCCAGCGACCGGCGGCTTCATTGCTCAGGGCTATCTGTGCGGCAATCGGCCGGTCAAGTGCTGTGCTCCGAACTGTCACCTGCCCGGTGAGTGCGGTGACCGGCGCCGAACGGCTCAGTGCCGACAGGTCGAGCGCGTGGGTCTGGACCTGGAGGTCGGCCAGCGGCCAGGCGGCGAAGGGTCGCAACCCGGCTTGTGCAGTCAGTGATTGCGCTGGATGCGTTGACGTGGCGGGTGCTTGCACGCTGGCATTCAAGGTCGGCGCTTCGAGCGGGCCGGCGAGTGCAACAGAGGCTTGCCAGGCGGCGAGGTCGATCGATGGTTGCGCCAGCGCGGCTGAAGCTGAGGCCGAGCCCGGTGCTGCCAAGCCAGGCGGTGGCAGAGAGCCCTGAAGCTGAGACACATCAAGTGTCAGGTCGAGCACGAACGGCGTGCGGGTGGCGATGCGGGCGGCACCCCGCGCCTGCAAGCGGTCCCAGACCGCGCTCAGCACGTCGATGCGGTGTTCGGCACCTCCTGCAGCACCCAGTTGCATGCGGGCGCGCACATCGCGCAAGGGGTTGTCGCCCACCACGCTGCCGTACACGGCGCCGATCTGCAGCGTTTCGATGTCGACCTGGACTGGCAGGTGCATGCGGGTTGGCGCGGTCATCGGGGCGTCGCTCGGGGTCAGCAACACATCGATGCGCGAGGCGTGCAGGTCGGCCATCGACAGCCGCGCCCACTGGCCCGAAGCCTCACTGCGCGCCAGCTGCAGACCGCGCCAGCCCAGGCCGGTGAGCACGATCTGGTCGTTGCCGGACAGTTTCACCACCACGCGCCCGGTCTCGAAGTCGCCGAGCAGAACGCCGCGCGGTGACGTCACCTCCACGCCCGGCAATCGCGACACCACCCAGACGCTGCCGGCCTCGCTGCGCACGGCCCACCACAGACCCGCGCCCGATGCGATGACGAGCAGCACCAGCGACAGCAGACCGAGCGCGGCGCTCCAGACCTTCCAGCGCGGCCTGGGGCGGCGCATTGGCACGGGCATGGCCGGCGGCGCGGGGGCAGCGATGTCTTCGTCGGTCAAAACGCGATCCCCACGCTCAGATGCAGTCGAATCTTGTGTACTTCATCGCCGTAGGCCAGGTCCATGCGCAGCGGGCCGACCGGACTGCGCCAGCGTAACCCGAGGCCGTAGCCCAACACCGGATGCAGGTTCTTCCAATGGTCAGCCGCGTTGCCGGCGTCGATGAAGGCCGCGCCCCACAGCGTCGGGAAGCGGTCCGAGATCGGGTGAGCCACTTCGGCACTGCCGGTCAGGAGCACGCGGCCGCTCAGCAAGGCGCCATCCACCTTCGGCCCCAGCGAGCGGTAGGCATACCCGCGCACCGAATCGTCACCACCCGCGCGAAACAGCAGCGTGTCCGGGATGCCGACCTGGCTGCTGGCCAGCACCTCGCCGCCTTCCAGCCGTGCGGTGGCGAACCAGGCGCCGCCGAGAGGTCGGTAATGGGTGTAGCGGCCGTACACGCGGGCGAAGGGCCCGCTGCTCTCGTTGCCGGTGCCGCTGACGGCATAGCCACCGGCCACCTCGGCCGAAAAGGTGTAGCCGTCGGTGGGCAGCAGCACGCTGTCGAGGTCGCGGTAGACCCAGTGGTAATTGCCGGTGACAGCATTGTTGTTGACCGTGGTGGTCCCGGTGTCGGAGGTCGTATCCAGCCGCGAATGCGTGGCTTCGATGTAGTACAGCCGCTCGATCTGGGTGGTGTCCTGGGTCCGGCCGATCCGCGCCGTCCAAGAGTCGCGCACCTCGTTGACGGTTTTCAACTGTTCAGCGCTGCCGGCGATCAGGTTGCGGTACAGCCCCTCCAGCGGGTACGACGTCAGTTCTCCGGTCCACGACTTCAATTTCGGGCCGACCTCGAGCTTGTTCCTGGCAATCCACTCCCAGCCGAAGGGTTGTCGGTGCTTGTGTTCGACGGTGACGCGCGGACCGGTGTTGGCGCTGTAGCCGGTACCGAAGGTGGCCTGCTGAAGCGGCAATTCGCGCAGCTGCACATTGACCGGCGCGGCCTGGGCGGTGGCCGGGTCGGCGTCGAGCACCACCGACGCACCCTCGAACAGACCGCTTTTTTGCAAGCGCTCCTGAAAGTCGATCAACTGCGACTCGCGGTAGGGTTCACCGGGTGTCAGCAGCGACAGCTTCTGCACGCTGTTCTCGCCGTATCGTTGTAGTCCATTGATGCGCACAGGCCCGAGTCGGTACAGCACCCCGCTGTCGGCGGCGACATCGAGCTGAACCGTGTTGGTTTGCGCGTCCACCCGGGCGCTGGAGGTGCTGATCGCCGCGGCAGGGTAGCCGTCTGCGCGCAGCTTGGCCAGGGCATTGTTTTTCGCATTGCTCCATTCGGCTTGCCGGAACGGCGCATCGGGTGGCAGCCGCCAGCCGTTGCGGACCTGGGCGATCAGCACCTGTGCATCCAGAGATCCGCCATCGGCATCCTGTTGCAGCGGGCCCTGTGGCGTGAAGGCGAATTGATGGATGGTCGCGCGCGGTCCGGGCTTGACCCGTACCCGGAGCAAGGGCAGGGACTGCCGGGTGGCGGGCGCGCTGGAGGAGGCTGCGTCCTGTGCCCCTTCGGCGCGCTCGCGTGCCGCCGCCGGCGCGGCGTCGCCGCCGACGCGTGCGACCGCCACCTCGGGGTTGAAGTAGCCCTCGGTTTCCAGCAGCGCGCGAACCTGAGCCGGTGCGGCAGCGACGAGCCGATCGATTTCAGCCGGCGTGATGTCCTCGCTCTCAGGCACGTTCTGAAACCGCGACAGGTCGAGATAGGTCACAAGCAGTGCGCGCAGATCTCCTGGTGCCTCGATGTCAAGGCGGTACACCGCAACCGATGGCTTGGCCATGGCGCTCGTCGTGTCGGCGGCCGCAGTGGGCTCGTCGAAGAACAGGTTCTTCACGCTGGCGCAGCCACCCACGCCGAGCAGCAGGGCGCAGCAGCCGAGACTTGCCGCGATTCGTGGCCACCTCATCGGCTGAGCGTGCGCATGGCCGCGTCCAGGCCAGGCAGGGTCAATGGATACATGCGCTGGTTCATCAGCTGCTGGATCAGCGCAACGCTCTGCCGGTAGCTCCACAGCGCCTGCGGCTCGGGGTTGATCCAGACAAATTTCGGGAAGGCTTGCGTGAGTCGCTGCAACCACGCGGTGCCTGCTTCCTCGTTGTGGTGTTCGACGCTGCCGCCGGCCTGCAGGATCTCGTAGGGGCTCATCGTCGCGTCACCGACGAAGATCAGCTTGTAGTCCTTGTTGTACTTGCGCAGGATGTCGTGCGTGGCGAACTTCTCGCTGTGGCGGCGCTGGTTGTTCCGCCACATGAAGTCATAGACGCAGTTGTGGAAGTAATAGAACTCCAGATGCTTGAACGCCGATTTGGCGGCGCTGAAGATTTCCTCGACGCGGTGCACGTGGTCGTCCATCGTGCCGCCCACGTCCATCAGGAGCAGCACCTTGATGTGGTTGTGCCGCTCCGGAATCATCTTCAGGTCGAGGTGGCCTGCGTTGGCCGCGGTGGCGCGGATCGTGTCGTCGAGGTCCAGCTCGTCGGCCGAGCCCTGGCGCGCAAAGTGGCGCAGCTTGCGCAGTGCAACCTGGATGTGCCGAGTGCCGAGTTCGGCGTTCGCGTCGTAGTCCTTGAAGCGGCGCTGGTCCCACACCTTGACCGCGCTGCGCTGCCGGCTGCGGTCCTGCCCGATGCGAATGCCCTGCGGGTTGACGCCGTAGGCACCGAACGGACTCGTGCCGCCGGTGCCGATCCACTTGCTGCCGCCCTGGTGGCGCTCCTTCTGTTCCTCGAAGCGCTTCTTCAGCGTCTCCATCAGCTCATCCCAGCCCATCTTCTCGATCGCTGCCTTTTCTTCAGGGCTGAGCTCGAGCTCGAGCACCTTGCGCAGCCATTCGAGGGGGATGTCCTGCGCGAAATCGGTCAGCGTCTCCACGCCCTTGAAGTAGGCGGCGAAGGCCTGATCGAACCGGTCGAACAGCGTCTCGTCCTTGACCAGCGTGGCACGGGCCAGCACATAGAAGTTGTCCAGGGTGGGGCCACCGGTGGCGTCGTCGTCGTCGAGCACCCCGGCCTGCAGCGCCTCGAGCAGCGTCAGGTACTCGCGCACCGACACCTTCAGCTTCGCTTCGCGCAGCGACAGGAAGAAGTCGATCAGCATCGAGGGCGATCCGGCAAATGCTGCAGGTCGATCTCGGGGCGAATGCGCTCGGGCCTGGACACGGTCGTGTACCAGGGTCGCCAGAGCGCGCCATCTCGACTCGCCTCGCTCCGAGCGACTTCGTGTTCGCGCATCGACCGCACCAGGCCCGCGTGCCTACCGCGCAATTCGATGGCGTCGGTCGGCGAAGCCAAGGCGCTGGCCCGAGCTGTCAACGGCGCTGCCGCTGCATGAACAACAGCTTCTCGAACAGTGAGGTGTCCTGCTCGGTCTTCAGCAGTGCGCCGAGCAGGGGCGGCACGACCACCGCATCGTCCCGGCTCTGCAGAGCGGCCAGCGGAATGTCCTCGGCGACCAGCAGCTTCAGCCAGTCGAGCAGCTCGGAGGTCGAAGGCTTCTTCTTCAGGCCCGGCAGATTGCGCACTTCATAGAAGCGTTGCAATGCGGCCGCGAGCAGGTTCTTCTTGAGATCAGGAAAGTGCACTTCGACGATGCGCTGCATCGTGGCTGCATCGGGGAACTGGATGTAATGAAAGAAGCAGCGGCGAAGGAAGGCGTCGGGCAGTTCCTTCTCGTTGTTCGAGGTGATGAAAACCAGCGGCCGGTGCACCGCGCGGATGAGCTCGCGCGTTTCGTACACATAGAACTCCATCCGGTCGATCTCGCGAAGCAGGTCGTTCGGGAACTCGATGTCGGCCTTGTCGATCTCGTCGATCAACAACACGACTGGCTGCTCGGCTGTGAAGGCCTTCCACAACACGCCCTGCACGATGTAGTTGCGGATGTCGCGCACCTTGGCGCCACCGTCGATGTCGACCAACTGGCTGTCGCGCAGCCGGCTCACCGCATCGTATTCGTACAGGCCCTGCTGGGCCTTGGTTGTGCTCTTGATGTGCCACTGCAACAGTGGCATGTCCAGCGCCTTGGCCACTTCCTCGGCCAGCATCGTCTTGCCGGTGCCCGGCTCGCCCTTGACCAGAAGCGGGCGTTTCAGCGAAGCGGCGGCGTTGACTGCGAGCATCAGATCGTCGGTGGCGACGTAGTTTTGCGTGCCTTTGAACTTCATGTCTGTTGGCTGTCAGCCCGCGGAAACCTGGTGCAGAGGCAGTATAGAGAAGGGGGGGCGCCGCCGGACTCATGGTCTGTTCCTCGGCGCCAGCGAGGGGTTCTACGGGTGGCCCTCTATACTGCGAGGCTGTTTTTCAACCAGCACTTCGTACCCGCCTGATCATGAGACCACTGCATTCGCTCGCCCTGTCGTTGATGTTGATGTCCGGCGCATTCAGCACCGCTGCCGTCGCGCAGGATGCCAAGGCCGGTGAGAGCAAGGCGTCCCTGTGCATTGGTTGCCACGGCATCGTCGGCTACCAAGCCAGCTTTCCCGAGGTCCACAAGGTGCCCAAAATCGGCGGCCAGAATGCGCCTTACATCATTGCGGCGCTGACCGCCTATAAGAAAGGTGAGCGACTGCATCCTTCGATGCGAGGCATTGCCGCCACGCTGAGCGATCAGGACATGGCCGATCTGGCCGCTTTCTACGAAGCCCAGGGCAACGGCATGGCGCCAGTTCCGGCAGGCGCGCCTCAGCAGGCTCCAACCCCCCGCGTGGCGGAACTGTTGAAGAAGGCCAATTGCGCGTCGTGCCATGGCGAGAACTTCAACACGCCGATCTCGCCGTC
>CANHOE010000066.1 GCA_947462175.1 Burkholderiales bacterium
CGCTGTTCTTTCCACAAGTCCAAGGCGAGTCGGCATTGCTGGTGTGGTGCGCCCTCACGCTGACGGTGACCTACCTCGGTTACAGCGTGGTCACGGTCGTGCATCAATCATGGGGCGCTCGGCTCGGCGGCGATGCGCCGCAGCGGGCGCGCATCGTCGCCTGGCGTGAAGGGCTGGCGCTGGTTGGCGTGCTGGTGGCCAGTGTGCTGCCCTCAGTGGCCGGGCTGGCGGTGACCGCGGTGGTCTTCGCGGTGCTGCTGGCGATTGGCGTGCTGTTACTGCGTGCAGCGCGAGCACCGGCGCCGTCCGATCCGGCTGCACGGGCCGCCTCGATGCGCTTGCCGTTTGCGACACCCGCTTTCCGCCGGCTGTTGGCGGTGTACCTGGTCAACGGCATCGCCAGTGCGGTGCCGGCGACGCTGGTCCTGTTTTTCATCCGCGACCGGCTGCAAGCGTCGTCGTTCGAGCCGCTGTTCCTGGCCAGCTATTTCGCGGCCGGTGCGCTGTCGATCCCGCTGTGGGTGCGCGCCGTGCGCTGGTGGGGGCTCGAGCGCGCCTGGCTGATCAGCATGGCGCTGGCCATCCTCGTTTTCAGTGGTGCGACGATGCTGGGCGCGGGCGACGTGGTCGCCTTCACCATCGTATGCACGCTCAGCGGCATCGCACTCGGTGCCGACCTGACATTGCCGAGCGCGATCCTCGCGGGCGTGATTCAGCGCGCGGGGCATGGCGAACAGTCCGAGGGCGCCTACTTCGGCTGGTGGAACTTTGCGACCAAGCTGAACCTGGCACTGGCAGCCGGCGTCGCTTTGCCAGCCCTGTCGTGGTTCGGCTACGCACCGGGCAGCACGAGCCCTCAGGCGTTGTCCGCACTCACCACCGCTTACTGCCTGCTGCCCTGCCTGCTGAAAGCCGGCGCGGCCGGGCTCCTCTACACCCTGCTGATACGCAACACCAGGACATCACCATGAACAGACGTTTGTTGTGCGCAGCGGCCGTGGTCGCCACCGCTTTGCTGACCTCCTGCGCCGGGCCGACGCCCGCCGATTACGCGGCTGAGAAGCCCGTGCTCGACCTGAAGACCTATTTCGACGGCGACATCACTGCACACGGGCTCTTCACCGACCGATCTGGCAAGGTGGTGCGCCGCTTCACGGTGCTGATGAAGTGCAGCTGGCAGGGCGACGATGGCGTGCTCGACGAACGGTTCACCTACAACGATGGCGAGAAGCAGCAACGCATCTGGTATCTGAAGAAGCTGCCGAATGGCAGGTACACCGGCACTGCCGCCGACGTGGTCGGCACGGCACAGGGTCAAAGTGCCGGCAATGCGTTCCAGTGGAGCTACACACTGAACCTGCCGGTCGATGGCAAGACCTACGAAGTGCAGTTCGATGACTGGATGTACCTGATGGACGAGCACGTGATGCTGAACAAGGCCGTGATGAGCAAGTTCGGCGTGCGGCTGGGCGATGTGACGCTGTCGTTCTACAAGCCTTGATGGACGCCGTCGCATGTCATTGAACCCACGCATCACCGACTGGTCAGGCCAGGTCGTCTGGCTCGTCGGCGCTTCCAGCGGCATTGGCCTCGCGACCGCCAAGCTTCTGCATGCGCGCGGGGCGAAGGTGATCGTGTCGGCGCGCAACGCAGCGGCCCTCGAGGGGTTCGAAGCCGCTCATGCAGACAGCCTCGGCATCGCGCTCGATGCCACCGACCGCGAAGCCATGGCCCGCGCGGTGCAACGCATCGTGGCGCGCTTTGGCCGGCTGGACATGGCGCTGTACTGCGCAGGTCACTACGCGGCACTTCGTGCCACCGCCTTCGACCTGGATCAGATGCTGCAGCACGACAAGGTCAACTACGTCGGCGCGCTGTACATGCTGGACGCCGTGTTGCCGGTGCTGCTGAGGCAGAAATCGGGGCACGTCAGCCTGGTGGCGAGCGTCGCTGGCTACCGCGGCTTGCCGAACGCCCTCGCCTACGGGCCGACCAAGGCAGCGCTGATCAATCTGGCGCAGACGCTGTACCTCGATCTGCAGCCGCAAGGCATCGGCGTATCGGTGATCTGCCCCGGCTTCGTCGAAACGCCGCTGACGGCCCAGAACGAATTCAAGATGCCCGCGCTGATCCAGCCCGAGGACGCCGCGCGCGAGATGGTGGCCGGCTGGGCCGCTGGGGAATTCGAGATCCATTTCCCAAAGCGGTTCACGCGCTTCCTGAAGGCATTGAGTCACCTTGGAGACGGCCTGTACTTCAAGGCCATTCGGCGCGTCACGGGTTTGTAGGGCACAGCCCATGACAAGCCCTTCAGCCGCACGCAGCAACGATCCACGCGTGGTCCGCATCATCGAAGCCTTCGAAGGCTTGACGCCAGCCGACCTGCCCCGACTCGGCGACTTCTACGCGCCCGAGGCCGACTTCAAGGACCCGTTCAACGAAGTGCGCGGCGTGCCCGCCATCCGGCAGGTTTTCGAGCACATGTACGTGGCGCTCGAAGCGCCGCGCTTCGTTATCCATGACGTGGTAGCGCAAGGCGACCAGTGCGTGCTGACCTGGGATTTCATCTTCCGCTTCCGGCGGTTCAGCCGTGAGTGGCAGACGGTTCGTGGCGCCTCCCACCTGAAGCTCGACGCCCACGGACTGATCACCATGCACCGCGACTACTGGGACGTGGCCGAAGAGCTGTACGAGAAGCTGCCGGGCGTCGGCTCGCTGATGCGCTGGCTGAAGCGGCGGGCGAATTCATGAAGCGCTGCGCCCGCAGGGGCGCCTGATGGCCGCCATCGCGGTGATCGGCGCAGGCATCGCCGGTCTGACCGTCACTGCCGAGCTGGCAGCGCTCGGCCATGCCGTAGCACTGTTCGACAAGAGCCGCGGCCCTGGCGGTCGATGTGCGACGCGGCGCAGCGCGGTCGGGGCGTTCGACCACGGGGCGCCTGGCTTCAGCGCAACCACGGCCGCTTTCCGCGCACAGGTTGCGGCCTGGCGGCACGCGGGCTGGATCTGCGCCGGCAACGAAGGCCATGCCGTGGCGACAGGCGAGGCGCCTCAACACTCGACGCCCTCGTCAATCTACGGTGTGCCGTCGATGAATGCGCTGGCTGGGCAGATCGAAGCCCGGTTGCCTGCCGCAGTCACCCTTCACACCGGCAGTCAGGTCACTGCGATCGAGCCCGAATCCGAAGGTGAGGGCTGGCAACTCCGCCTGAGCGACGGCATCGCTCACGCTGCGCGATTCGACGCGATCGTGGTCGCGGTGCCCGCCGAGCAGGCCGCGATGCTGCTGGCGCCTGATGCCGCGCAGGCCGAAGCGATGCGTCATACATGCAGTGACCCCTGCTGGACCGTGATGGCGGCGTGGGCCGCCCAGCCGCTACCTCCAGTGCTGGACGCCAGCCTGAGCAGCGATGCACACAGCGTGCTGTTGACGGCGCTGCGTGATGACTTGCGCCAGGGTCGTACCCATGAAGCGGGTGTCGCCAGTCGCTGGGTATTGCACGCCACGCCGCAGTGGACGGTCGAGCATCTGGACGCACCAGCAGAGACGGTGATTGCTGAATTGCTGCTCGCCCTCGCCCGCCAGCTCGGGACCGCCCTTGAACCGCCCTTGCATGCAGTCGCGCACCGCTGGCGTTATGCGCAGGTTCGCGCGCCGCGCAGCGAGCCCTTCGGCTGGCATGCGGCGCTGCGACTGGGGAGCTGCGGCGATGCCTGGCACGCCCATGGCGACCTGGGATCAACTCCACCCGATGGCATCGAACGCGCCTGGCTCAGCGGCCATGCACTCGCACAGCAGATGCACCAAACCTTGTAGCCTCGCCTCGCTGAACAGTGCACGCTTCAGGCGTGCCCAGCCGTTCCCGAGAAACGACGCGAGAGCACCAGCACCACGACGGACAGCACGCTGAGCCACGCGGCCTGTCCATGCGCGCCGAACTGATCGATCATCAGGCCGCTGAACGACGGTCCGATCGCCCCACCGACGGTGTAGCCGGTGATCATCGCGGCGGTGCCGGCAATGGCCGACGACGACGCGAACTGATGCGCCACACGGATCATCGTCAGCGTGTAAAGCGCGCCACCGACCGCGCCCCAGACAAACGCGCAGATCCACAGCACCGGCGGCCAGACGGCTGCGGTCGCGAAGGCCGCCGATGCACTGAGAAGCAGGGCACCAGCCAGCCCGAACACGGTGCGCGGCGACACATGGTCGGACAGCCAGCCGCAGGGGTACTGCAAGGCAAAGCTGCCCAGGCCGAGCGCCCCGGCCAAAGACGTTGCCGCGGCCAGCGACAGGCCCGATTGCGAGCCATAGGCCGTGGTGATCGAACCGAGGCCCGCCTCGAACACGCCGCCGGCAAAAGCGATCGTCACCAGACCCGGCACGCTGCAGATCGTGGCCCACAGGCCTGCCGGCAGGGCGTCCTCGTTGCTGGCCTGCAGGGCGCTGACCCCCCGGCCGAAGGTGACCAACAGCCCCGCCAGCATCAGCGCCGCAGCAAACACGGTCAGCGCTTGTGGCGACAGCGGCAACAAGCCCGGCAAAAACGGCCCGATGGCCAGCGCGGCACCGAGCGCGCTTTGGTACAGCCCGGTGAAACGGCCGCGCCGGTCAGGCGGTGCGTTGTGCGCGATCAATGCCTCGGTGCCATTCCAGACGGCCGCAGCACCGATGCCGCCGAGCACTGCCAACGCACACCACAGCGCGTAGTGCGAGGTGAAGGCGTAGCCCAGCGTCGCCAGCGTCTCCAGGCTCATGCCAACGCGGTAGGCCGTGGCCACGCTCATGCGAGCGAACACCTGCGGCATCAGCGGCACCATCAGCGCCACCGTCAGGAAGGGCAGCATCGCCAGCAGGCCGATCGCCGAGGCACTGACGCCCGCCGTCTGCAGCCGCACCGCGAGCACCGGCTGCAGCATCGAGAACGACATCACCATCAGCGTGGTGGCACAGGCCACCCGCAGCAGCGCGATCATGGCGATGCGCCGGGGATCGGGACCCGTCAGCGGGCTGGCGAAGTCACCGCGGGGATCACTCACCGGCGAGGCATCCCGCCAAGAACGGATTGCTCGTCGAAATAGCACTCGCCATCAGACCATCGACCGCCCAGGTCACCGCAGATGCCCTGGGCGTGCCAGACCTTCAGGCCGAACACGGCGATCACCACCACCAGGCCGCCCAACATCAACAACCACTTGTCCTTCATCGGATCACAGCCAGCCCTTGCGGCGGAAGTAGATGAAGGGCACGGCGACCGACGCCACCATCAAGGCAACGGCGAACGGATAACCGTATTGCCACTGCAGTTCGGGCATGGCCTGGAAGTTCATGCCGTAGACGCTGGCAATCAGCGTCGGCGGCAGCAACCCGACACTGGCCACCGAGAACAGTTTGATGATCTTGTTCTGATTGATGTTGATGAAACCGACGGTGGCATTCATCAGGAAGTTGATCTTGTCGAACAGGAACGTGGTGTGGCTGTCCAGGGAGTCGATGTCGCGCATGATCTGCCGCGCCTCCTCGAACTGCTCGGCGCTCAGCAGCCGACTGCGCATCATGAAGCTGACCGCGCGCCGGGTGTCCATCACATTGCGCCGAATGCGGCCGTTCAGGTCTTCCTCTTTCGCGATGGCCGACAGTGCCTCGGCGGCCATGGCGTCATTGACATCCTCTTTCAGCACCCGCTGGCTGACCTTTTCGAGCGCGTCATAGATGCCTTCCAGGGCATCGGCGCTGTACTCGGCATCGGCGTCGTAGAGCTTCAGCAGCACGTCCTTCGCGTCCTCGATCAGCGCTGGAATGCGCCGCGCGCGCAGCCGCAGCAGCCGGAATACCGGCAACTCCTCGCCATGCACCGAGAACAGAACATTCTTGAACAGGATGAAGGCGACCCGGACATTGCGCGGCGTTTCGTCGTCATCAATCAGGAAGTCACTGCGTATGTGAAGCTCGCCGTTGTCTTCTTCGTAGAAACGGGCCGATTCTTCGAGGTCGTCGTCGACCGCATCATCGGGAATCGTCACGCCGAAATGCTGCGCGATCCAGCTCTTCTCCTCCGCCGTTGGCGCATCGAGGTCGACCCAGACCGGCTGGACATTGGCCAGCGCATCACGGCTTTCGATCTCTTCCTGGAACAGCCGACCGTGGGCCAGCGAAAAGACATTGAGCATGAAAGCTCCAGCGAAGCGACAGCAAAAATTATCGCATCGGGTCGTAGCGCACAAAGTGCACGCAAATCGATACCCATTGAATCGTTTTTCGCCTTGCCCGATTCGCCGATCAGGCGCAAGATGGAATCAGGTCGGGTCGCGCCAGCCGGTCATGGTGACAAAGCCCAGCCTTCTGTCTTTCATCCGTGCGAAAGGGGTTTTCATGAACTTGACGATCAGCGGCCATCACCTCGAAATCACGCCCTCTTTACGAGAGTATGTGCTCACCAAACTGGAGCGAGTGACGCGTCACTTCGACCAGGTGGTCGACATCACCGTGTTGTTGTCAGTCGAAAAGCTGAGGGAAAAGGAGCGTCGGCAAAAGGCCGAAGTCACGTTGCATGTCAAAGGCAAGGACATCTTCATCGAGCAGTCGTGCGAGGACATGTACGCGGCCGTCGACCAGTTGATGGACAAACTTGACCGTCAGGTGTGCCGCCACAAAGCCCGGTTGCAGGACCACCATCACGTGGCGGCAAAACGACTTGACGCTCAAGCCGCTTGACGCTTCTCTCGACCACCGTGATCATTGAAACAGCGGCCCACGGGCCGCTGTTTTGCCTCTGGCCTCAACCACCCGACACCGGGAAATCAACGACATTGCTGCAACGCAACATCATGGGCACAATGCATCCCCGTTGCCAGTCGTTGCGACTTGATCAGAGCCTCATGCTTTTTGTCACCCCAACGGCAGCGTGCGACGAGGCACACGCCGAAGTTGCCACTTGGACCACTTGATGAACCGTCTCGCTGCCATCCTGCCTGCCAGCAATGTGCTGGTCGATGTAGACGCCACTAGCAAGAAGCGCGTGTTCGAACACGTCGGCTTGCTGTTCGAAAATCAGCACGCCGTAGCGCGTGCGACCGTCACGGACAACCTGTTCGCCAGGGAACGCCTGGGTTCGACCGGCTTGGGTCACGGCGTCGCCATCCCGCACGGCCGCATCAAGGGGTTGAAGAATCCGCTGGCGGCCGTGATCCGGGTGCAGCAGGCCATTCCGTTCGATGCCCCGGACGACGAACCGGTCACGCTGATGATTTTCCTGCTGGTGCCTGAAGCTGCGACCCAACGTCATCTCGAAATCCTGTCGGAGATCGCCGAGATGCTGAGCGACCGCGAATTGCGCGAGCGCCTGAAGAGCGAAAGCCAGGCGGCCAAAGTGCATGAACTGATCGCGAATTGGGAACCTCTGAAATCCGTGGCCTGACGCGCCGATCCACCCGCTTTCAGGTCGGTTTCGCTGCGGTCGGTGACGGGCTCGGGTTCCATTCCCCTGAGATATGAAACCCATTGTCATCAGCGCTGAAGCGCTGTTCGAACACCACCGTGTCGCGCTGCGCTGGGAGTGGATCGCGGGCCACGCGCACCCGGAGCGCCGTTTTGACGAGGCAGCCGTGCGCAATGCGCAATCGGCAGCAGACTTGGTCGGTTACCTCAATTACATCCACCCGTACCGGGTTCAGCTGGTCGGCCGCCGCGAGGTGGCTTACCTGCTCGATTCGTCCCCCGAAGATCAGGAGCGGCGCATTCAGCGCATCGTGACGCTGGAGCCGCCGGTGGTTATCGTCGCCGACGGGCAGACGCCACCGGACCGGCTGGTCGCCATGTGCGAGCGTGCGGCGATCCCGCTGTTCGTCACGGCCGAGTCTGCTGGCCAGGTCATCGACATGGTGCGCGGCTACCTGAGCCAGCTGTTCGCAGAGCGCACAACGCGTCACGGCGTGTTCATGGACATCCTGGGCTTGGGCGTTCTGCTGACCGGCGAATCGGGGCTCGGCAAGAGCGAACTGGGTCTGGAACTGATCTCACGCGGTCATGGCCTGGTGGCCGACGATGCGGTCGACATCTACCGCATGTCGCAGAGCGCGCTCGAAGGGCGCTGCCCGGAACTGCTGATGAACCTGCTCGAGGTTCGCGGCATCGGGCTGCTGGACATCAAGGCGATCTTTGGCGAGACCGCGGTGCGCCGGAAGATGCGCGTCAAACTGATCGTGCATCTGGTGCGCAAGGAAACTATGGAACGCGAGTTCGAGCGGCTGCCCTATGAACCGCTGTACGAGAACATCCTGGACGTGCCCGTGCGCAAGGCCGTGATCGCAGTTGATGCGGGCCGCAACCTCGCGGTGCTGGTTGAAGCGGCGGTGCGCAACACCATCTTGCAGCTGCGCGGGATCGACACTTACAAGGAATTCATCGAGCGCCACCAGCGCGCGCTCGAGCGCGGCCTCGAATGAAACGCGACGAGGGACGCCGAGGTCGCTGAGCGCAAACTCAGTGTGACTTGTGGGGGCAGTTCTTCTTGGCGCATACGGCATACAGCGACAGGGCGTGTTCCTGCAGATCGAAGCCACGCGACTGAGCAACCGCACGTTGCCGTTTTTCGATTTCGGCGTCAAAGAACTCCTCGACACGGCCACAGTCAAGACAAACCAGGTGGTCGTGGTGCTTGCCTTCGTTGAGCTCAAACACCGACTTGCCCGACTCGAAATGATTGCGAGACAGGATGCCCGCCTGCTCGAACTGCATCAACACCCGATAAACAGTGGCCAACCCGACGTCCGAGCCATCGGTAAGCAGGACCTTGTAAACATCCTCGGCCGTCAGATGCCGCTGGACGGCTTGCTGGAAAACCTCCAGGATCTTGATGCGTGGCAAGGTGGCTTTCAGGCCGCTGCTCTTGAGTTCGTCAGCGTTCGACATGGTGGCTCCCGTAGGGCGATCGGGTCACAGCCCCTACCGCTAGAATGATTCGATCATATCGAGTCGGGTTTGCGCTGAGTGAATCCTTGAACCTGCCATGCGACTGATTTCAACGGTTCGCTCCAGCCTGCTGATGCTTGCTGCCGTCGGCGTGACTGCCGGGCTGACCGGTTGCGAAAACCTGATGTCAAAGGAGAGCCTGACGAGCATCGTCAAGCCGTACAGCGTCGAGGTCGTTCAGGGCAATGTGCTGACCAAGGAGCTGATGGAGCGGGTGCAAATTGGCATGCCGAGAGCGCAGGTGCGCGATCTGCTCGGTTCGCCGCTCCTGACCGATGTTTTTCACGGCGACCGTTGGGACTATGTGTTCACCATTCGTCGCCGGGGCACCGAGCCCCAGCGACGTAGTGTGGTGCTGATGTTTAACGGTGACCGGCTGGTTAGCATGGACACTGGTGGCGAGCTGCCCTCCGAAGAGGCCTTCGTGGCGTCGATCGACTCGGGCTCAACCGGTGGTAAGGCTCGGCCGCTGGCTTTGAGCGCCGACGAGTTGCAGTCACTGAAACCGCCTCCCAAGCAGGCCGTTGTTGAGCCACCAACGGTGCCCCCGGGGCGTGTCTACCCGCCACTGGAGCCGCCTCGCTGATGCCTGTGCCTGTGGACGCATCCGTGGCCAGCGGAGGTCCGTTGAGGATCGCCGTGGCCGGCGCATCAGGGCGGATGGGCCGCATGCTGATCGAAGCGATCATCGCGGCCCGCGACGACATGGTGCTCAGCGGCGCGCTCGACTTGGCGGACAGCCCGGCACTGGGTCAGGATGCTGCGGCGTTCGCCGGGCACACCAGCGGCGTCACCATCACGGCCGACCTGCACAAGGGCCTGGCCAGCACGCAGGTGCTGATCGACTTCACGCGACCCGCCGGCACCCTGGCGCATCTGGTCGTGTGCCGAGAACTCGGCGTGAAGGTAGTGATCGGCACCACCGGCTTCACCGAGGCTCAGAAGGCCGAAATCACCGACCACGCCCGGCACATCGCCATCATGATGGCGCCCAACATGAGCGTGGGCGTGAATGTGGTCCTGAAGCTTCTCGACACCGCGGCGCGCATGCTCAGCGAAGGCTATGACATCGAGATCATCGAAGCGCATCACCGGCACAAGGTCGATGCGCCCAGCGGCACCGCGCTGAAGATGGGCGAGGTGGTCGCCGCGGCCTTGGGTCGCGACCTGAAAGCCTGTGCGGTGTATGGACGCGAAGGCGTGACCGGCGAGCGCGATCCATC
>CANHOE010000067.1 GCA_947462175.1 Burkholderiales bacterium
CCCGGCGGTACCGACCATCAGGCACAGCACCAGGGCCAGAAAATTCAGCCGCGACAGATTGAACACATCGCGTTCCTGCGCAGTGCCCTGCGGGTTGCCCGCGAACTGCTGAGCGTGCGGCGGCATGCCTGCGAGAGGGCGCGCTCGTGCTTCGTTACGGGCCAGCTCCCGCGTCCATTGCTCGCGAGCTGCCGCCTCGGTATTGGGGATGCGCAACAGCGCCTTCTCCGCCGCCTGGATATCGGACAGCGACGCGTTGTCCGCCTTCAGCGCGTCCACCGTGCGGCGGCCAGCCTGGCGTTCGGCAGCCAACGACGCCTTCACATCGACCAAACGTGCCGCGTAATCTTGCGCTCGCGCCTTGAATGCTGCAATAACCTCCTGCTCCTTCGGGTCGTGAAGCAACTGCTGCTCGCGTTCGGTGACCTTGGCGAGTTGGATGCCATAGGCCAGCTGCGGGATAGGCACTCCGGTTTGCTTGATGGAAAGCCACATCACAGGCACCAGAAATGCAGCGATCAGGATGATGTACTGCGCCACCTGGGTCCAGGTCACCGCACGCATGCCGCCGAGGAAAGAACACACCAGCACTCCGCCCAGACCGAGGAAGATGCCGATGACGAAATCGACGCCGATCAGCCTCGCCGTGATCAGGCCGACGCCGTAAATCTGCGCGACCAGGTAGACAAAGGAACAAAGCACTGCGGCGAAAATGCCCACCGCCCGCGGCAACTGACCGCCGTAACGCGCTCCGAGAAAATCGGGGATCGTGAACTGGCCGAATTTGCGCAGGTAGGGCGCCAGCAGCAGGGCGACCAGGCAATAGCCTCCGGTCCAGCCCAGCACGAACGCCAGCCCTCCATAGCCCTGCAAGTACAGCGTTCCGGCCAGACCGATGAACGACGCTGCCGACATCCAGTCGGCCGCAGTGGCCATGCCGTTGTAGAACGCCGGCACACGCCGGCCGGCCACGTAGTACTCGACGGGTTCAGTGGTGCGGCTGAGGATGCCGATGCCGGCGTAAAGCAGCACGGTAGAAAGAAGGAAGATGACGCCGATCGAGCGCTTGGGCATGCCCATCTGCTCGAGTGCCGCCAAACCAAGCACGAACAGGATGAAACCCGCGGTGTAGGCCAGATAAATGCGATCGAGTCGCCGCCTGAAAGTCGCGCTGCTCGATGGCTGATCCACGCTGCTGTCAGCCCGCTGCGGCGGCGCCCCGGTTGGCAAGCGTATCGGCACGCTCGTTGCCCGGATCACCCGAATGGCCCTTGACCCAGCGCCAGTCCACCTCGTGCAACGCCCTCAGCGCATCGAGGCGCTGCCACAGCTCGGCGTTCTTGACAGGCTTTCGGTCGGCAGTCTTCCAGCCACGTTGCTTCCAGCCGTGGATCCACTCGGTGATGCCCTTGCGCACGTACTCGCTGTCGGTGTAAATCACCACCGAGCAGGTGCGCTTGAGTGACGCCAGCGACTCGATCACCGCGGTCAACTCCATCCGGTTGTTGGTGGTCAGCAGTTCGCCACCGAACAGTTCTTTCTCGTGGCCCTCGGTTGTCAGCCACGCTCCCCAGCCACCGCGTCCTGGATTGCCCTTGCAGGCACCATCGGTGTAGACCGTCACGCGCGGGCGTTGTATCGGCAAGGTGTCGCTCATGGGTTCCCGGTGGTGTTCAGATCAATCATGCTCGGCCTTCTCACGTGCCAGGTGGGCTGCTTCGAATTGGCGGACCTGTTGCGCCGCTACCGCAGGCGACGCGCTGACTTTGGCGCGCCGATCACGGGCCAGCCCGACCAGACGCATGCCGCGCACCCGCTTCACGGCCGTCAGCGCATAGACCGCACCCAGCACGGGCCACCAGCGCTCTCCGGTCGACTCCATCCAGCCGAATCGCGACAGCCATTGGTCGGAATGCACCGGTGGCCGGTAGCAGCCAAAACGCCCGGTTTCGACTTCGAAACTGAGCAATCGCAGCCAATCACGCAGCCGGCGGTATGCGATGAAGTCGCCTTCGCGCGGCAGGTAGAGCGAGGTGCCCGCAGCGAGGCCGAGGCGGCGGCACGCTCGGCCGGTCTGCTGGCGCATGGCCCAGAGGCTGGTCGGATTGAAGCCGATGATGACCACCCGGCCTTCGGGCATCAGCACCCGCTCGACCTCGCGCAAGGTCTGATGCGGATCGCGCGCGAGTTCGAGCGCGTGCGGCAAGACCACCAGATCCAGGCTCTGGCTGTCGAAAGGCAACGCATCGAAATCGCAGTTCAATGCGACCGCACCCCTCGGCGGCGATTCATCAGAGGCGGCACTGCCTAGTCGGTGCGCAATGTCAACGGCCAGCCAGCGATGCGGCATGCGGTTGTTGCGCAGAGCATCCAATGCCGGCAGACCGAGTTGCAAGGCGTGAAAGCCGAACACATCGGCGACAGCCGCATCGAGGTGCCGCTGTTCCCAGTCCAGCAAATAAGCGCCAGGTGGGGTCGTCAGCCACGCCCCCAAACCTATACTCGGCCCCGAATCACCTGTCGCGGTTTCCATCATGAATTTGATCGCACTGCCCGCGTTCACCGACAACTACATCTGGATGTTTCACGACGGCGTTGATGCCATCGTGATCGATCCGGGAGACAGCGCGCCAGTGCTGGCTGCACTCGATCGCCTGAGACTCAAGCTTGCGGCGATTCTATTGACGCACCACCACAACGATCACATTGGCGGAGTGCCGGCCCTGCTGCCGCGCTTGAACGGCCCTGTTTACGCTCCTGCCTTGGAAGTGATTCCCGACCCCTGCATTCGCGTTCGGGGAGGCGACTCGGTACAGGTGCTGGGCATGGATTTCGAAGTCATCGACGTGCCCGGTCATACCTCGGGTCACATCGCTTACTTTCATCGGCCGAAGGCAAGCGCCAGCACCGACGCGCCGGTGCTGTTTTGCGGAGACACGCTGTTCATTGGCGGCTGCGGCAGGTTGTTCGAAGGCACGCCAACGCAGATGCACCACTCGTTACAGGCACTGGCCGCGCTTCCGGGCGACACTCGCGTTTGCTGCGCTCATGAATACACGCTTTCCAACCTGAAATTCGCCCGTGCCGTCGAACCAAACAATGCAGACTTGGCTCGCTACACGGTTCAGTGCGAACAACAGCGTGCGGCCGGCATGTCCACGGTGCCCGGCCGCATCTCAAGCGAACTGGCGATCAACCCCTTTTTGCGCTGCGGCGTCCCCGAAGTGATCAACAGAGCCCGCGATCACGGTGCCCAGAGCGATCAGCCCGTTGACGTGTTCACCGCACTGCGACAGTGGAAGAACGATTTCCGATGACCGATCAAGCGACACACGCGTTGCGCAGGACAGCGCTGATCGCCCTGCTGGTTTTGACCACCGGCTGGGTTGGCAGCGGATGCGCCACCCGCGCAGACGCGCCGGGTTCAAGCGGAGGCGGCGCGACGCCTGCCAGCGCATCGGTTGATTCAGCCGTCGTCTACGGATCGGGCGGGCGTGACGCGAACACCCTCGATGCACAGACCAGCGCTGCAGCGCCGGTCGACCCCGTGCGCCCTGGCGTGAGCGTGAACCTCAACGACACTGCGGCACAAGCGGACCTGTGGGCTCGCGTGCGCCGGGGCTTCAAGATGCCCGACCTCGACACCGATCTGGTCCGCACGCGCGAGCGCTGGTACGCCAGCCGCCCTGATTACGTTGAGCGCATGACGGCACGGGGCAGCCGCTACCTGTTCCACATCGTCGAGGAACTGGAAGCGCGCGGCATGCCGACCGAGCTGGCTCTGCTGCCGTTCATTGAAAGCGCCTTCAACCCACAGGCGATTTCTTCGGCCAAGGCCTCGGGCATGTGGCAGTTCATGCCGGCCACCGGCCGCGACTTTGCACTCACGCAAAACATCTTCCGGGACGACCGACGAGATGTGCTGGCATCGACCCGCGCCGCGCTCGATTATCTGCAGCGTCTGTATGCTCAGTTCGGCGATTGGCACCTCGCGCTCGCGGCTTACAACTGGGGCGAGGGCAGCGTGCAGCGGGCTATCTCGCGCAATTTGAAAGCCGGGCTGGCGACGGACTACCTGAGTCTCAGGATGCCGGATGAAACCCGCCATTACGTCCCCAAGTTGCAAGCGGTAAAGAACATCGTCACCTCCCCAGAGTCCTTCGCGCTCAGCTTGCCCGTGCTGGCCAACCACCCCTACTTCCTGGGTGTGCCGATCCAGCGCGACATCGATGTCGATCTGGCAGCACGGCTCGCTGGGGTGTCGCTCGACGAGTTCAAGACCTTGAACCCACAGATGAACAAGCCAGTGATCCTGGCCGCCGGCACACCGCAGGTGCTGCTGCCCTACGACAACGCCAGCGCTTTCATCCGCAATCTCGCAGGACACCGCGCGCCATTGGCCAGTTGGACCGCCTGGGTCGCTCCCAAGACGATGCGACCGGGCGACGCGGCACGCCAAGTCGGCATGAGCGAGGCCGAGTTGCGCAGCGTCAACCGCATTCCGCCGCGCATGCTGGTTAAGGCAGGCTCGACACTGTTGGTGCCGCGCAGTGGACAACGCACGACCGATGTGACAGAGCACGTGGCCGAAAACGCCACGATGCAACTCGCGCCTGACGTTCCACCGAGGCGTCGAGTGGTGCTCAAGGCCGGCAAGGCAGACACGGTGGAAAGCATCGCGCGTCGGTATCGCGTCGGCAGTTCGCAGGTGGCCGAGTGGAATGCTGTGACGGCCACTGCGCGCTTCAAACCAGGCGCCACCATCGTGGTCTACCCGCCCGCTCGTCAAGTGAACAGCACCCGAACGGCGAAAGGACGCCCGAGTTCATCGGTGCGCGTGACAGCAGTGGGCAGCGGCAGCTCGCTCAAGGATGCCTCGCCCAAGCGTGTGTCGAAGACGACCGTCGCCAGCACACGCAAGACGGTACAACTCGCGGCCAAGTGATCCGCGGCAAGACCGCTCCGGCGTGCCTGTTAGCGGTCAGCCACCAGAAAACAGCAAGGCGATGTTGACAGCCAGCGCGGTCACCCAGACCGCGCTGCGGATGCTGGCCAAGTCCAGCACATACAGCGCTACGTAGGCGCCACGGAGCACGACGAAACTCACCGCGAGCAGGTCAACACGGGGCTGAGACGCGCCGGTGTGCAGCGCCCACAACAGCGCTCCGATGAAGAACGGCAGGGCCTCAAAGCAATTGGCCTGCGCCGCATTGGCACGCAAACGCCAGCCTTGCTGACGTGACAGCCACTCACGCGGCTGGTTGTTGTCATAGCCGCCTTCGGATGCTGACTTCGAAAACGCACCCCATTTGGCAATGCCGGCACAGATGATCGGCATCAGTGCTGAGATCAGGATGCACCAGGTGCTGATGTTGGTCATGGATGCCCTCGGTTCAACGGGATTCAGCGGCGATCGACCAGCGCATGCGCGATCGTGCCCAGGTCGACATACTCGAGTTCGCTGCCGATCGGCACCCCGCGCGCGAGCCTTGTCACCCGAAGTCCACGCGCCTTCAAGGCCTCGCCGACCGCATGCGCAGTGGCTTCGCCCTCGGCTGTGAAGTTGGTGGCAACGATGACCTCCTCGACACCGCCTGCGACGGCACGGTTCAGCAGAGCTTGCAGGCCAATGTCATGCACTCCGATACCGTCAAGCGGGCTCAGCCGACCCATCAGCACGAAGTAATAGCCCATGTAGCTGCCGGTGCGCTCCATCGCCGACTGGTCGGCCGGCGTTTCGACCACGCACAGCAGCCGCACATCGCGCTGCCCATCGGCACAGATGCCGCAGACCTCGCTTTCGGTGAAGGTGTGGCATCGCGCGCAATGCCTCACATTGGCCACGGCCGCTTGCAGTGACAACGCCAGCCGCTGCGCTCCACCTCGGTCGTGCTGCAGCAGGTGCAATGCCATGCGCCGCGCCGACTTCTCGCCGACACCGGGCAGCCGGCGCAGCGCATCGACGAGGGCGTCGAGTGCGGGTTCAGCCACGCGGAAAAGGCGCCGGAAACAGGTGGTTCAAAAAGGGAACTTCATGCCAGGCGGCAACGGCATGCCGGCAGTCAGCCGGCCCATCTTTTCCTGAGACACCTCTTCGGCGCGGCGCAGGCCGTCGTTGAATGCCGCAGCGACCAGGTCTTCGAGCATGTCCTTGTCTTCCGCGAGCAGGCTGGGGTCGATCGCGACGCGCTTCACGTCGTGCTTACAGGTCATCGTCACCTTGACAAGGCCGGCACCGGACTGGCCTTCAACCTCGATCGCACCCAGCTCGTCCTGCGCCTTCTTCAGGTTGTCCTGCATCGCCTGGGCCTGCTTCATCAAGCCGGCCAATTGGTTTTTCATCATGGTGTTGTCTCCTTCATGAACATCAAGGGTGTGCGTGTTCTGAGCACTGCTTACTGGTACTTGACCGAACCCGGAACAATGCGCGCGCCGCTGTACTGCGCCATCAGCGTCTGCACCACCGGGTCGTCGGCGATGATTTGCTCTGCCTCTCGCTGCCGGCGCAAGCGCTCTGCGCTGGCGCGCATCGCGGGGGTGTCTCGGGCCGGGCCGGCTTGCACATCGAGCTTCAGCGGCACGCCCAGGTGCAGGCTCAGCCCAGCTTCCAGCTTGTCGCGCAGCGCGGGGGAACGCAGCGTGTCGCGCTCGACCTGCAACACCCACAGCGAAGGCGAAGTGCCATCGTCGATGCGCACGCACTGCGACTGGATTGCCAGTTCGCGCACCATTGCCGTGATGCTGCCGGCTTGCGACATGGCCTGCACGACGTCGTTCCAGCGGTCACCGAGCGGGGTAGCCATCGGATCAGCGGTTTCGGAGGTTGCCGATGCCACGTCGAGCGGCGACGGCACGACTGACTCGCTGGCCACGCGCACAGGGATCGGCGCAGGGACCGGTGAGGCAGCGGCTACTGCAGCCGGAGTCACCTCGTCGTCCCATGGCGCCTCGACCCACGGTGGCGGCATCGGTTCGGATACCTGGGGGGGCGTCGATGGCATCACGGGCGGCATCGCCGCGCGAGCGGGCGCCGGAGTCCGGGCCAGTGCGGCCGAGGCCGTCGATTTCGATGGTGTGGCCAGCCGGACGGTCACCGGCTCGATGGCACGCGTGCCCGCCGGTGGGCCGAACGCCAGCATGCGCAGCAGCACCATCACGAGGCCGCTGTGCTCGTCGGGCGCCAGCGCCAGTTCGGCGCGGCCGTGCAGTGCCATGCTGTAAAAGAGCTGCGTCTGGTCGGCCGCCACCAGCGACGCCAAGCGCGCGGCTGCTGCAGCATCGGCATCGCCGGCATCGAGCGCCTCCGGGACGGCCTGCGCCACGGCCATCTGCTGCAGCAATTCGGCCATCTCCTCCAGCGTACCGCGTGCCGACAGACCCAGCGCCCGCAGGGCATCGGCCTCGGCCAGCAGCGCCCCCCCCTCGCCAGCGGCCAAGGCTTCAATCAAACGGATCGCATGGCGGCGATCGACTGCTCCGAGCATCTCGCGCACACCGGCTTCAAGCAAGGCGCCACCGCCGAATGCCACCGCCTGATCAGTGATCGACAGCGCATCGCGCATCGACCCCCGTGCCGCCCGCGCCAGCAACCGCAGCGCGCCGGGTTCGGCAGCGATGCCCTCATCGGCCAGCACCCTCGCGAGGTGCTCCTGCAGGGTGTGCAAGCCCATCGGCCGCAGGTTGAACTGAAGGCAGCGCGACAGCACCGTGGGCAGCATCTTGTCGGGCTCGGTGGTGGCCAGCACGAACTTCAGATAGTCGGGCGGCTCTTCCAGCGTCTTCAGCAGCGCATTGAACGAGTCACGCGTGAGCTGATGCGCCTCGTCGATCATGAAGACCTTGAATCGGCCCACCGTCGGCTTGTACGCTGCGCGCTCGATCAGGTCGCGGATCTCGTCGATGCCCCGGTTGCTCGCGGCATCGAGCTCCATGTAGTCGATGAAGCGGTCGGCATCGATGTCACGACAGGCATTGCACACGCCACAGGGGTGAGCGGTTACGCCACCCTGACCGTCGGCGCCTGCGCAGTTCAGCGCCTTGGCCAGGATGCGCGACACCGTCGTCTTGCCGACGCCGCGCGTGCCCGTGAACAGGTAGGCGTGGTGCAGCCGCCCCTGCGTCAGCGCATTCGACAGCGCTTGCACCACGTGTTCCTGCCCGACCAGCGTGTCGAAATTGCGCGGTCGGTATTTGCGGGCCAGCACCAAGTAACTCATCAATCGATTCTAGAAGCCCGACAGCCGGTTCCTCTGCTCGACTCAGGGGCTGCCGGATAATCCTGGGGCACTCACTGCTGCGGCCTCGCGCTCCCCGCGGCTCACCCGCCCTGCCCCATGACCATCACATCACCCTCTGCGCCGGACCACGGCACGCTCAGCTACGAACAATCTGGCGTCAACTACGACCTGATCGATCCGCTGAAGGTTGCCGCCCAACGCGCAGCCGCCGCCACCGGCACACACCTCGGGGCTCATGGCTTCAGCGAGGTCACCGCATCGCGTGGCGAATCGGCCTATGTGGTCGACGTCGGCCCGTTCTACCTGGCGAGCATCGTCGAGTGCCTGGGTTCGAAGTCGCTGGTGGCCGATGAAATGCAGCGCCTCACGGGCCGCAGCTACTACGACGCGATTGCGCAGGACACCATCGCGATGGCCATCAACGACCTCATCACCGTCGGCGCGACACCTCTGGTGGTGCAGGCCTACTGGGCGGCCGGCGGCTCCGACTGGTTCGGCGATGCCCAACGTGCCCAGGCACTGGTCACCGGCTGGAAGGCCGCCTGCGATCGATGCAGCGTGGCCTGGGGCGGCGGCGAGACGCCTGCGTTGGCGGGCATCGTCGAAGGCGGCCGCATCGACCTGGCGGCCTCTTGCACCGGGCTGATCAACCCGAAAGAGAGGCTGTCGGTCGGCGACAAACTGGCTCCAGGCGATGCCATCGTCTTGCTGGCTTCGAGCGGCATCCACGCCAACGGCCTGAGCCTCGCTCGCAAGCTGATCGAGCGCCTCCCCGAGGGCTACCTGACCCTGGTCGAGCCCGGCGTGTCCAGCCTGACCTACGGTGACGCGCTGCTGGCACCGACGGTGCTTTATTCGCCGGTCACGGAGGCTCTGTACCGGGCTGGCATCACGCCCCACTACTGCGCCAACATCACCGGCCATGGCTGGCGCAAGCTGCTGCGTCACCCTGCGGCGCACACCTACCGCATCCACACCGTGCCCGAAGTGCCTGCGGTACTCCAATTCATCCAGCGCCATGCTCAGCAGGACGACCTCGAGGCTTACAGCACCCTGAACATGGGGGCAGGCTTTGCGCTGTTCGTGCCGGCCGACCAGGCCGAGCGCACGGTGGCCGTGGCCGAAGCGCAAGGCGTGCGCGCCTGCATCGCCGGACGCATCGAAGCCGGCCCCAAGCGCCTGCTGATCGAGCCGCTGGGGCTCGAGTTCGGTGACGACGCGTTGCAACTGCGCTGACCTTCAAGCGGGCAGAAGCATGGCCGGCACCTACAATCGACCCTGACGGGCCTCCCCGCATGGAAGCGCGGCCAACCGGGTCAGGTCGGGAACGAAGCAGCCCCAACCGTTGTGACCAGTGCCGGGGTCAGGCTCGTCACCCTCCAGGTTTGAGGCCTGACAGCTCCCGTGCAGGGCATCTGTCCGCCGCACGGCAGCCGACCCTAGGTTGAATAGATGTGCACCTGCTTGGTCATCGGACACTGGGGATCGATCCCCTGGTTTGCGAAATCACCGAAGCTGCCCGACTCAACTTGCAGTGCGCGGTCCGAGGAAATGGCCCACAAGGCTTCATTCAAGCTGACACCCGATCAGCAGGACAAGCGTTCGGTGATTCCCATTGAGTCGCATGACATCGAACAGTGGCTGATGGAATCACCGGCAGACGCACACGAACTTCTGAAGCTGGCCCCGGCGGGGGTTTTCGACGCAGGGCCTGCGCAGTGACACCCGTGCCGAAGCCAGTGGTCATGGAGGCATCGATCGGCGTCTACGACTCTGGCGTCGGTGGCCTGTCGGTGCTGCGAGCACTGAAGGCGAAGCTTCCCGAGGAGTCCTTCATCTACGTAGCCGACTGTGGCCACGCGCCCTATGGCGATCGGTCGGCAGCCTTTGTCGAAAGCCGCGCCCTCGACATTGCCGGATTCCTGAACCGGCACGGCGCCA
>CANHOE010000068.1 GCA_947462175.1 Burkholderiales bacterium
AGCATTGGCGCGCTCGGCTCGACGCATAGCACCGTCGAGGAACTGCACCTGCTTGCCAAACTGGTGCGCGGCCTGGGCAGCGACAACATCGACCACCGCCTTCGCCATTCGGACTTCTCGATCAAAAGTCAGGGCGTGCGCTGGCTCGGCACCTCGATCGCCTCGCTGTCCACCCTGCAGCGCGTGCTGGTCGTGGGCTCGTTCCTGCGCAAGGATCACCCGCTGTTCGCGCAGCGCCTCCGGCAGGCGGCTCGCCGAGGCGCCCGCATCAACAGCTTGCAGGCAGTACACGACGACTGGCTGATGCCGGTCGCCACCACGCTGACCGCAGCGCCCAGCGGCTGGGTGGCCGCATTGACCGAGATCGCTGCGGCGATCGCGCTGACCAAGCAGATCACGCCTCCTGTCGCGTTGGCCGCGGGTGTCGAGCCGTCGCCGCAGGCCCAGGCCATTGCCGCGTCGATGCTGACTGGCGAGCGCAAGGCCATTCTGCTCGGCAATGCAGCCGTTCAGCATCCCGAGGCTTCCAGCCTGATGGCCCTGGCGCAGTGGATCGGCGAACACACGGGCGCTTCGGTCGGTGATCTGACGGCGGACGCGAATACCGTCGGCGCGCAGCTGGTCGGTGCGCAGCCAGCAGGCAGCGGGTTGAATGCTGCCCAGATGCTCGGCGGCGCCTTGAAGGCGTGCCTGCTGCTCAACGTTGAGCCAGATCGCGACGCCGCCAACCCGGCCGCCGCAGTGGCCGCGTTGCAAGGTGCCGAGATGGTTGTTGCGCTGACGTCGTTCCGCGATGCAGCGCTCGATTGCGCCGACGTGCTGTTGCCGATCGCGCCGTTTACCGAAACCTCAGGTACCTTCGTCAATGCCGAGGGTCGCGCGCAGAGTTTCCATGGCGTTGTCAAACCGCTGGGCGAGACCCGACCTGCCTGGAAAGTCCTGCGCGTTCTCGGCAACCTGCTGAACGTACCGGGCTTCGAGTTCGAAACCTCCGAAGCGGTCCGCATCGAGGCATTGGGTGATCTGGCCGACATTCCGGCGCGCCTGAGCAACCAGGTTGATTCGCCCATCGCCACGAACGAAGCGGCTTTGGGCCTGGAGCGTATCGCCGACGTGCCTATCTACGAAACCGATCCTCTGGTGCGCCGTGCCACGTCGTTGCAGTTGACCGCTGATGCGCGGACGCCTTCGGTGGGCGTCCCCGCGCCGCTTTGGGCGCAACTTGGCCTACACGAGGGTGACGTGGTGCGGGTTTCTCAGGGCCTCGCCGCCGCCGACCTGCCGGCTCGCCTGGACACCACGCTGGCGGCCAACACGGTGCGCGTGCCATCTGGTACCGCACAGACCCGCACGCTCGGCGCGATGTTTGGCGCCATCACCCTGACCCCTGTCCTCAAGGGCTGAGCCGGACCATGTTCGATACCGTCCACACTGTCGGCACGTCCCTTCTTGGGGGCGCGTGGCCGGTTGCCTGGTCGCTGCTCAAGATCGTCGTGTTGGTGATTCCATTGATGCTCTGCGTCGCCTACCTGACCCTGTGGGAGCGCAAGGCGATTGCGTTCACCCAGGTGCGCCCGGGCCCGAACCGCGTCGGCCCGCTCGGACTGCTGCAGCCGATTGCCGATGCGCTGAAGCTGATGTTCAAGGAGATCATCGTTCCGGCGGCAGCCAACAAGGGGCTGTTCTTCCTGGGGCCGGTGATGACCATCATGCCGGCGCTGGCAGCCTGGGCCGTCATGCCTTTCGGACCAGATGCCGCCTTGGCGAACATCAATGCCGGCCTGCTGTTCCTGATGGCCATCACCTCGCTGGAGGTTTACGGCGTGATCATCGCCGGGTGGGCGTCGAACTCGAAGTACGCCTTCCTCGGCGCGCTGCGCGCGTCGGCTCAGATGGTGAGCTACGAGATCGCCATGGGCTTCGCGCTGGTCGTCGTGCTGATGGTGTCGGCCAGCATGAACATGACCGAGATCGTGCTGTCGCAAGGTCGCGGCATGTTTGCCGACATGGGTCTCTCGTTCCTCAGTTGGAACTGGTTGCCGCTGTTGCCTGTCTTCGTGGTCTATGTGATCGCCGGCATTGCCGAAACCAACCGGCATCCGTTTGACGTGGTCGAAGGTGAATCGGAAATCGTGGCCGGTCACATGGTCGAGTACTCGGGTATGGCGTTCGCGATGTTCTTCGTGGCCGAGTACGCCAACATCATCCTGGTCTCGGCACTGGCCTGCGTGCTGTTCCTCGGCGGCTGGATGTCCCCCATTTCCTTCTCGGCGTTGGGCCTGAGCACACCGGACTGGATCGTGCAGACGATGTGGTTCTGGAACTGGTTCTGGCTCTTCGGAAAGACATTCGCGATATGCACGTTGTTCTTGTGGGTGCGCGCCAGTTTCCCGCGATACCGCTACGACCAGATCATGCGCCTGGGCTGGAAGATCTTCATTCCGCTGACACTGGTCTGGCTGGTCGTCGTGGGCTTGTGGATCGTGTCCCCGTGGAACATCTGGAAATAAGAGGCTGACATGGCCACTGCCACGCCGATCAAGGACTTTGTTTCGAGTTTCCTCCTGCTTGAACTGCTGAAGGGGTTCAGGCTCACCGGACGCCACTTCTTTCAGCGCACGATCACCGTGCAGTTCCCTGAAGAGAAGACGCCACAGAGCCCGCGGTTCCGTGGCCTGCATGCGCTGCGTCGCTACGAGAACGGCGAGGAGCGCTGCATCGCATGCAAGTTGTGCGAAGCGGTGTGCCCTGCCATGGCGATCACGATCGAGAGCGAAGTGCGCGACGACGGCTCGCGCCGCACCACGCGCTACGACATCGACCTTACCAAGTGCATCTTCTGCGGCTTCTGCGAGGAGAGCTGTCCGGTGGATTCGATCGTCGAGACCCACATCTTCGAGTACCACGGAGAGAAGCGCGGCGACCTCTACTTCACCAAGGACATGCTTTTGGCGGTCGGTGATCGCTATGAACCCGAAATCGCAGCCAACAAGGAGGCCGACGCTCGCTACAGATGAGAGCGCCGGATGGATGCTCGCTCCTCTGCGCGCAATCTGCCTGATGCGCTGACTGACGGCGTATCGACGTTGAGCCCCAAGACCCCATGATCACGACCCCTGCGCTGTTCTACATCTTCTCCGCGGTGCTGCTGTTTGCGGGTTTCCGCGTCATCACGGCCCGCAGCCCGGTGTATGCCGCGCTGTACCTGGTGCTGGCTTTCTTCTCCGCGGCCTGCGTGTGGATGCTCCTTCGCGCCGAGTTCCTGTCGATCACCCTGATCCTGGTCTATGTCGGGGCGGTGATGGTGCTGTTCCTGTTCGTCGTGATGATGCTCGACATCAATGTCGACTCGCTGCGTGAGGGTTTCTGGAAGCATGCGCCAGTTGCCGGTGCTGTTGGTCTGGTCATCGCGCTCGAAATGGCGGCGGTTCTGATTCCTGGCTTCAACCTGCCCAGCGCGCCGGCGCCTGACGCCGGAGATCTGAAGCTCGGCAACACCAAGCTGCTCGGCATCGAGATCTACACCCAGTACCTGTATCCGCTGCAGATCGCCGCCGTGCTGCTGCTGGTCGCGATCATCGCGGCGATTGCGTTGACGCTGCGTCAGCGCAAGGACACCAAGCACACCAACGCTTCCGAGCAAGTCAAGGCGAAGAAGTCCGATCGGGTGCGCCTCGTCAAGATGAAGCCCACTGTCGAAGGCTCTGATGTGCCCCTTGCGGCGGCGAAGGCCTCCGGAGAGTCGACATGAGCGCGCTTTTCCTGGGGCCGATCACGCTGGGCCATTTCCTGTCGGTAGGCGCGATCCTGTTCGCGCTATCGGTCATCGGGATCTTCTTGAACCGCAAGAATCTGATCGTGCTGCTGATGGCGATTGAGTTGATGCTGCTCGCGGTCAACATGAACTTCATTGCGTTCTCGCACTACCTGGGCGACATGGCAGGTCAGGTGTTCGTCTTCTTCATCCTCACCGTCGCGGCAGCGGAATCAGCCATTGGCCTCGCCATTCTGGTGGTGCTGTTCCGCAACCGAGCCACGATCAACGTCGACGAGCTCGACAGCCTGAAGGGCTGATCGCCCTCCGCCGCCCGCACCCCGCAGACCGCACACGACATGTCCGCACAACTCTCACCTCACCTGCTGCTGGCGGTGCCCCTGGCTCCGCTGGTGGGTGCCATCGCCGCCGGTTTCTTTGGCAAGGTCATCGGTCGCAGCGGGGCGCACACCGTGACCATCCTCGGTGTGCTCGTTGCCTTCGTCCTGTCGGTGATGACCTTGCAATCGGTGGTGGTCGACGGTGCGCATTTCAACGCCACCGTCTACGAATGGATGCGGGTGGGCGACCTCAAGATGGAAGTCGGCTTCCTGGTCGACGGCCTGACCGCGATGATGATGTGCGTGGTGACCTTTGTGTCGCTGATGGTGCACATCTACACGATCGGCTACATGGCCGAGGAAGATGGCTACCAGCGATTCTTCAGCTACATCTCGTTGTTCACGTTCTCGATGTTGATGCTCGTGATGAGCAACAACATGCTGCAGCTGTTCTTCGGTTGGGAGGCGGTGGGCCTGGTGTCGTACCTGCTGATCGGCTTCTATTACAAGAAGCCGACGGCGATCGCCGCCAACATGAAGGCCTTCCTGGTGAACCGGGTAGGCGACTTCGGCTTCATTCTCGGCATCGGTCTGATCGTGGCCTACGCCGGTACGCTGAACTACACCGAGGCCTTTGCCAAGGCCAATGAACTGGCCACGCTCAATCTGCCTGGCACCAGCTGGATGCTGATCACGGTGATCTGCATCTGCCTGTTCATCGGCGCGATGGGCAAGAGCGCGCAATTCCCGCTGCATGTCTGGCTTCCCGATTCGATGGAAGGCCCGACACCGATCTCCGCGCTGATTCACGCGGCGACGATGGTGACCGCCGGCATCTTCATGGTGGCGCGGATGTCACCACTGTTCGAGCTGTCGGACACGGCGCTCAGCTTCATCTTGGTGATCGGCGCCATCACTGCGCTGTTCATGGGCTTTCTCGGCATCATCCAGAACGACATCAAGCGCGTGGTGGCGTACTCGACGCTCAGCCAGTTGGGCTACATGACGGTTGCGCTCGGCGCGTCTGCCTATTCGGTCGCCGTGTTCCATCTGATGACGCACGCCTTCTTCAAGGCGCTGCTGTTCCTCGCCGCCGGCTCGGTGATCATCGGAATGCACCACGATCAGGACATCCGAAACATGGGTGGCCTGCGCAAGTACATGCCGATCACCTGGATCACGTCATTGCTCGGCTCGCTGGCGCTGATCGGGACGCCGTTCTTTGCGGGCTTCTATTCCAAGGACAGCATCATCGAGGCCGTCCACGCCAGCCACCTGTGGGGCTCGGGCTTCGCTTACTTCGCTGTGCTCGCCGGCGTATTCGTCACCGCGTTCTACTCGTTCCGGATGTACTTCATCGTCTTCCATGGCAAGGAGCGCTTCCACCACAAGCCATTCCCTGTAGAGCACGACGCTCACGCTGCAGACGACAGCCATGGCCACGGGGACGCACACGCGCAAGCGAGCTCGCATGCTCACGACGATAGCCATGGTCACCACGACCACACTCCGCACGAGTCGCCCTGGGTGGTGACCTTGCCGCTGGTGCTGCTGGCGATTCCGTCGGTATTGATCGGCTACCTGACCATTGCGCCGATGCTCTACGGCGACCTTTTCAAGGATTCGATCTTCATCAATGCCGAGCGGCATCCGGCCATGGAAGAACTCGCCCGTGAGTTCCATGGGGCGGCTGCAATGGCGCTGCACGGCTTGAGTACCTTGCCGTTCTGGCTGGCATTGGCGGGAGTGGTCGTGGCCTACGTCTTCTACCTGCTGAAGCCCGAGATCCCTGCCGCCTGCGCCCGCATCTTTGCGCCGATCGTGAAGGTACTCGAGAACAAGTACTACATGGACTGGTTCAACGAGCATGTGTTGGCCGCTGGTGCACGCATGGTCGGCCGGGGTTTGTGGAAGGGCGGCGACGTGGCATTGATCGACGGTGCGCTGGTCAACGGCTCGGCACGCGGGATCGGCGCGCTGTCATCGCTTGTTCGCCTGGTGCAGACGGGTTACCTCTACTGGTACGCGCTGGTGATGATCCTGGGTCTGATGGGACTGATGACCTGGCAGTTGTGGCCCTACCTGGGCCATCTGGTCGGGCGCTGAGCGCAGACCGGAAACACAGGGCACGGAGAAAAGAAGAACATGGGTTTGTTGAGCCTGGCCATCTGGCTGCCAATTCTGTCGGGCGCGGTGCTGCTGGCGATCGGTCGCAAGGAGCATGTCGCCGCCGTCCGCTGGTTTGCGCTGATCGCGGCGGTCGCGTCCTTCCTCGTCACGCTGCCACTGATCACCGGGTTCAACATCGACACGGCGCAGATGCAGTTCGTCGAGAAGATGGCCTGGATCGACCGCTTCAACGTGATGTATCACCTCGGTGTCGACGGCATCTCGGTGTGGTTCGTGCTGCTGACGGCATTCATCACCATCATCGTGGTCATCGCCGCCTGGGAGGTGATCACGGACCGCGTCAATCAGTACATGGGCGCATTTCTGATCCTGTCGGGGATCATGATTGGTGTGTTTACCGCCCTCGACGGGCTGCTGTTCTACGTCTTCTTCGAGGCCACGCTCATCCCGATGTACATCATCATCGGTGTGTGGGGCGGGCCGAGACGGGTCTACGCCGCATTCAAGTTTTTCCTTTACACGCTGGCAGGCTCGCTGCTGATGCTGATCGCGCTGATGTACCTGTACTTCAAGTCGGGCGGCAGCTTCGACTTGCAGACCTGGTATCAGCTCCCGCTGCCGATGTCGGTGCAGACGCTGCTGTTCTTCGCCTTCTTCGCTGCGTTCGCGGTGAAGGTGCCGATGTGGCCGGTGCACACCTGGTTGCCGGATGCACACGTCGAAGCACCGACCGGCGGCTCGGTGGTGCTGGCGGCCATCATGCTGAAGCTGGGTGGCTACGGTTTCCTGCGCTTTTCGTTACCGATCACGCCCGATGCGTCGCATGAATGGGCCTGGTTGATCATCACCATCTCGCTGATCGCGGTGATCTACATCGGGTTGGTGGCGCTCGTGCAGCAGGACATGAAGAAGCTGGTGGCCTATTCATCGATCGCGCACATGGGCTTCGTCACGTTGGGCTTCTTCCTGTTCAATGAAATTGGCGTCTCCGGTGCGCTGGTGCAGATGGTGTCGCACGGCTTCGTGTCGGGCGCGATGTTCCTCGGCATCGGCGTGCTGTACGACCGCGTGCATTCGCGCGAGATCGCGAGCTACGGGGGGGTGGTCAACACGATGCCGACCTTCACCGCCTTCGCCGTGTTTTTCGCGATGGCCAACTGCGGCTTGCCAGGTACCGCCGGTTTCGTGGGCGAGTGGATGGTCATCCTGGGTGCCGTGCAGGTGAACTTCTGGCTCGGTGCACTGGCGGCCACGGCACTGGTGTTTGGCGCGGCGTACACCTTGTGGATGGTCAAGAGGGTCTACTTCGGTCCGGTTGCCAATCACCACGTGGCCGAGCTGCAGGATCTGAATGCGCGTGAGCTGTTGATCATGGCCGTGCTTGCAGTCGCCGTGCTGTGGATGGGTCTGTATCCGAAGCCCTTCACCGACGTGATGCATGTGTCGGTGACCGAACTGCTGAAGCACGTCGCCGTGTCGAAGCTGAACTGAACAACGACATGAACTGGCCCGCCACTTACCCCCAAATCTTCCTGTTGGCAGCTGCGTGTGCGATCGCACTGATCGATCTGTGGGTCACCGATCCGCTGCGCCGCCTCACTTACTGGTTGACGCAGGGCGCGCTGGCCGTCGTCGCGCTGATCTACCTTTACCAGTACGACCAAGGCCTGTCGGTGTATGCGATGCAGCGCATGGTGGTCGCCGACCCCATGGGCAACCTGTTGGCGTTCTTTTCAGCGGTTGCGGTGATGATTTCGCTGGCCTACGCGCGTCCGTATGCCGCCAGCCGCGATCTCCTGAAGGGCGAGCTGTTCACGCTGAGCCTTTTCTCGCTGCTCGGCATTTGCGTGATGGTGTCGGCGAACAACTTCCTGGTCGTCTACCTCGGGCTCGAACTGATGAGCCTGTCGCTGTATGCGTTGACCGCGATGCGGCGCGACAGCCTCAACGCCACCGAGGCAGCAATGAAGTACTTCGTACTCGGTGCGCTGGCCAGCGGCTTCCTCTTGTACGGGCTGTCGATGATGTACGGCGCCACCGGTTCGCTGGAGATCGGCGAAGTCTTCAAGGCCATCAGTACCGGACAGGTCAACAAGGCCGTGCTGGTTTTCGGCCTGGTTTTCGTGGTGTCTGGCCTGGCATTCAAGCTGGGCGCGGTGCCGTTCCACATGTGGGTTCCCGATGTCTACCATGGCGCTCCGACCGCGATCACGCTGCTCATCGGTGGCGCACCGAAGCTGGCGGCCTTCGCGATCACGATCCGGCTGCTGGTCGAAGGGATGTCGGGCATGGCCGAGAGCTGGCAGCAGATGATGATCGTGCTGGCTGTCGGCTCGATGGCCATCGGCAATCTGGCAGCGATCGCACAACGCAACCTCAAGCGGATGCTGGCTTACTCCACGATCGCCAACATGGGCTTCATGCTGCTCGGGCTCACGCCCACGGTGATCGGCGCGAACACCTTGTCGGCAGCCAACGGCTACAGCTCGGCGATGTTCTACATCGTCAGCTATGTGATGACCACGCTGGGCACCTTCGGCATCATTTTGCTGCTGTCTCGGCAAGGCTTCGAGTCGGAGAACATCGATGATCTGAAGGGCCTGGCCAGGCGCAGCCCGTGGTATGCCGCCGTGATGGCGGTCTTCATGTTCTCACTGGCGGGCGTGCCACCTACCGTGGGCTTCTATGCGAAGTTCAGCGTGCTGCAAGCGATTGTCTCGACCAACGTTCCTGGCTATATCGTGCTGGCTGTGGCCGCAGTCGTGTTTTCGCTGATCGGGGCCTTCTATTACCTGCGGCTGGTGAAGGTGATGTACTTCGACGAACCGGTCGAAACCGCGCCCATCGTGGCCAGTGGCGAGGTCCGTGCATTGCTGTCGCTGAACGGTGCGGCGGTGTTGATCTTCGGCTTGTTGCCCGGCGGATTGATGGCGGTATGCGTCAATGCGATCGGCAAGGCGCTGTCCACCTGAGCCCACCTTGGTGATCGATCCCGACGCTCACCTGCGTGAAGATCGGCTCGAATCGGAGCAGGCCTACCTCGGCAGCTTCCTGGATGTGCGCCGCGATCTGGTCCGTTTGCCGTCGGGCGCCAAGGCCAGCCGCGAGTACATCGTTCACCCTGGCGCAGTGATGATCGTTCCGCTGCTCGACGACGGCCGGTTGGTCATCGAGCGGCAGTACCGCTATCCGGTGGCTCAGGTGATGGTGGAGTTTCCTGCGGGCAAACTGGAGGCTGGCGAGCCGCCGCTGGCCTGTGCCATCCGCGAACTCGCCGAAGAAACTGGCTACCGTGCATCGGAATGGGCGCGTGCCGGCATCACGCACAACGCCATCGCCTACTCCACTGAAGGAATTGAGATCTGGTTCGCGCGCGGGCTGACCGTCGGTGTCAAGAAGCTCGACGAGGGTGAGTTTCTCGACGTCAGCACCGCCACGCTGGAAGAGCTTGAAGAGGCCGCACGCGTCGGCGCGTTGACCGACGTGAAGACTTTGGTGGGCCTGCTCTGGCTGCGGCACTGGCGCGAGGGTCGCTGGGCACTGGAGTGGACGTCGCCGTCGCCGATAATGCCGGCATGAAGGTTCTGAATCTGCGCTGTTCGTTCGGCCATCATTTCGAGGGCTGGTTCGCTTCGCAGGACGCGTTCCAGAGTCAGCTGGACGACGCTCAACTCGAATGCCCGATGTGTGGCGACAAGTCGGTGCAACGGCTGCCATCGGCGCCACATGTGGTGACCTCCTCCTCCCGTGCACTGGCTTCTGCCTCCGAGTCGGCGATGTCATCGCGAGGGGCGGCCGCAGCGGGTCTGCCGGCTGTACCCACGGCAATGCCCGCACCGCCGACTGCTCCCTCTGGCGTTGATCCGGTGGCGTTCCAATCGGCCATGA
>CANHOE010000069.1 GCA_947462175.1 Burkholderiales bacterium
CCGCGCGAACAGGTGCTGTACTACTGCGACATCCCGGGCCGCTGCGTCAACCGCTTCGATCCGGTCAGTGGTGAGCTGTCGCATTGGCCTTTCGATACCGAGGTCGCCAGCCTCGCGCCGATGCTCGACGGCGGTCTCTTGCTGGCCTCACGCGATGGGCTGTGGCGCTTCGATACCTGTACCGGCAAGCGCACCGTACTGGCGCCGCCGCCGTACGACCCGCAGACCGAGCGGTTCAACGACGGCAAGTGCGACCCGCAGGGACGCTTCTGGGTCGGCACGATCTATGAGCCGCGCGACGCCGCGCGGGCGGCTTTGTATCGATTCCATCGTGACAGCCTCACGAAGCACGCCGATGGCATCACCACTTCCAACGGCTTGGCCTGGAGTCCCGACGGCCGCACCATGTACTGGAGCGACACGAAGGCGCATGTCATCCACGCGTTCGACTTCGACACCCTGGGAGGCACGCTCAGCGGTCGGCGAGTGTTCTGCCAGTTCCCGCTGAAGCCTGCGGGCCCGACGCCGGCCGACTATCGCGGTCGGCCCGACGGCGCAGCGGTCGACGCCGCCGGCAATTACTGGGTGGCGATGTTCGAGGGGCAGCGCCTGCTCTGCCTGTCGCCGTCCGGCCAGCTGCTGCGCGAGGTGCCGTTGCCGGTTCGGTGCCCGACGATGCCCTGCTTTGGGGGGGCTGACCTGAGGACGCTCTACATCACCACCGCGCGCGAGAACCGGCCCGCCGACGAACTGGCGCTGCAGCCGCTGGCTGGATGTGTTCTGTCGATGCAGGTCGAGGTGCCAGGTCTGCCCGCCAACCTCTTCGCCTGAGCGACGAATCCAGGGCGTCAGGTATCGCCCGCGCGGCCGCTCAAAAAGGCACACGCATGCAGTGGCCAGAATTTGAGCTTGAGACGAGTGCGGGTTTGCACGTATAATCAGGGGCTGCGATGAAAGCCAATGCGATCCTTCCGATGACTGATTCAATCGCCCATCGGGTGGCAAGCCTAGGTTTCGATGTTGAGGCAGAAGGCCCGCCCATCACGCCACTGACGCGCGCCGAGGCTCAGGCATTGCGCGCGAGCAAGCCCCAGGTTTCCCCTTGGCAGGTGATTGCGGCGCAGGCGGTGATGGGATGTCTGTCTGCGGCTGTGGTGTGGCTGGTTCTCGGTCAGCCGCAGTTCATCGAATCGGCGCTGTATGGCGCGCTTGTTGCTGTGCTTCCGGGCGCCTTGATGGCGCGTGGCATGACCAGCAGGCTGTCCAGTCTGACGGTTGGCGGCAGTGCTTTCAGCGTGATGCTTTGGAGCACATTGAAGATTGGTGTTTCGATTGTCATGCTGCTGCTGGCGTCGAGGTTCGTTCAACCCCTGAGTTGGCCGGTGCTGCTGGCGACCCTGGTGTTGTGCATGCAGATGTATTGGGTCGCGCTGCTGTGGCGCGGGCGTTGAGTAGAAGTTCAGACAGGATCCAGCCACATGGCAGCCGAAGGCCACGCGCTCACCTCTGGTGAATATATCGTTCACCACCTGACCCATCTGTCGACCGGCAAGCCAGCCAGTCTGGTGGATTTTTCGGTCATCAATTTCGATTCCATCTTCTTTTCGACCGCCCTCGGTGTGCTGGGATGTTTCCTGCTTTGGAGTGCGGCCAGGAAGGCGACTTCTGGTGTGCCTGGTCGATTCCAGGCGGCGGTCGAAATCCTGTGTGAGATGGTTGAGAGTCAGGCCAAGGGCATCGTCCACAACGCCAACAGCCGCAAGCTGGTCGCCCCTCTGGCGTTGACAGTGTTCGTATGGATCTTTTTGCTCAATGCGATGGACTTGTTGCCGGTCGATCTGCTGCCGCTGATCTGGGAGGGTATCTACAGCCTCGCCGGACATGACCCTAGTCACGCCTACCTGCGTGTCGTGCCAACTGCCGATCTGTCCATCACCATGGGCCTGTCGGTCGGCGTGCTGATCGTCTGCCTTTGCTACAACGTCAAGATCAAGGGCTTGGGAGGCTGGGTGCATGAGCTGTTCGCTGCGCCGTTTGGTGACCATTGGGCGCTTTACCCGTTCAACTTCGCCATGCAAGTGGTCGAGTTTGTGGCCAAGACCGTGTCACACGGCATGCGGTTGTTCGGCAACATGTACGCAGGTGAACTGATCTTTCTGCTCATTGCGTTGCTGGGCGGTGCCTTTACGCTGTCGCTCGGCGGGTTTGCTCTGGCAGCCCTTCACATCCTCGCGGGAACCGTCTGGGCCATCTTTCACATTCTGATCATCACGCTGCAAGCCTTCGTGTTCATGATGTTGACGCTGGTCTATATCGGACAGGCGCACGACTCGCACTGATCCCGCGGTTCATTTTTTCACTCGTTCTCTTATCACTACAGGAAACATCATGGAACTCATCGGTCTCGTCGCGGTTGCCGCAGGTCTCATCATCGGTCTGGGCGCCATGGGTGCTTGTATCGGCATCGGCGTCATGGGCAGCAAGTACCTCGAATCTGCTGCGCGTCAGCCCGAGCTGATGGGTGAATTGCAAACCAAGATGTTTCTGCTGGTCGGTCTGATCGACGCGTCGTTCATCATCGGCACCGGTATTGCGCTGTGGTTCACGACGGCCAATCCGTTCCTGTCCCAGCTCGCGAACCTGCCGAAGTAATTCGCGTCCGCCGGCAGGCCTGATATTTCCGGTCTGCCGACTTTGCCACCTGATTGAGGCTTCAACGTGAGCATCACCGCGACATTCATCATTCAGATGATCGTGTTTCTGATCCTGGTCGGATTCACGATGAAGTACATCTGGCCACCGATCACCGCTGCGCTCGATGCGCGTGCGCAAAAAATCGCTGAAGGCCTGTCGGCAGCCGACAAGGCCAAAGCAGAGCTGAATACGGCGAACAAGCGCGTCGAAGAGCAGCTGTCCTCGGCGCGCACTGATGCCGCTCAACGCTTGGCCGATGCCGAGCGTCTGGCGCAATCGATGATCGAAGAGGCCAAGTCGCGCGCCAACGACGAAGGCGCCAAGATCGTTGCCGCCGCGAAGGCGGAAGCGGAGCAGGAGGCCATCAAGGCCCGCGAGGTGCTGCGTGAACAGGTCGCGGTGTTGGCCGTCAAGGGAGCAGAGCAGATCCTCAAGCGCGAAGTCAACCCCGGCGTCCACGCCGAGTTGCTGAGTCGCCTGAAGGTTGAGCTTTGATCGCCCGCGGTCAATCGTCGGAGAACTGATCCATGGCTGAACTTGCCACGCTGGCCCGGCCCTACGCCGAAGCCTTGTTCGATGTCGCTGGGCAGGGCGATCTGACATCGGTGTCGCAGCAGATGGACGCTCTGGCAGCGGTTGCAGACAATGAGCAGCTGCGCCAGTTTGCGGCCAGTCCGAAGGTCAGTGCTGAACAGGTCTTCGAGCTGATCGCTTCGGTGGTTTCGACGCCACTGTCGGCGCCGATGAAGAACTTCCTCAGCGCCGTAATCGACAACGGTCGCCTGTCGGTGTTGCCGGAGATCGCAGCGCAGTTTCATGCGCTGGCCAATGCCGGTGCCGGCGTGTCCGATGCCACGGTGTTCAGCGCCTTTCCGATCGAAGCCGCTCAACTGCCCGATGTCATCGCCACGCTCGAAAAGCACTTTGCCCGCAAACTGAATGTCACGGTGCAACTTGAACCCGAGTTGATCGGCGGCATTCGCGTCGTCGTTGGCGATGAGGTGATGGACACCTCGGTCAAGGCGCGACTTGAACAAATGCGGGTAGCGCTGACGGCCTGATGGCTGCGCGACTCACGACCCAATACCCACGTCATTCACTCTGACGAGCAACACGCCGACGGCGCGTGAGCACAGACAGGAGAGAGAGCATGCAATTGAATCCCGCAGAAATTTCCGAACTCATCAAGAGCCGCATCGAGGGCCTTGGCGCATCGACCGACATCCGCAATCAGGGCACTGTAGTGTCGGTGGCGGACGGCATCTGCCGTGTGCATGGCCTGTCGGATGTGATGCAGGGCGAAATGCTCGAATTCCCAGCTTCACCAGACGGTACCGCAACCTTCGGCCTCGCGCTGAACCTCGAGCGTGACTCGGTCGGTGCCGTGATCTTGGGTGAGTACGAACACATCGCCGAAGGCGATACCGTCAAGTGCACAGGCCGGATCCTGGAGGTGCCAGTCGGTCCGGAACTCAAGGGCCGCGTGGTCAACGCGCTGGGTCAGCCGATCGATGGCAAGGGCCCGATCAACGCTCAGCTGTCGATGCCGATCGAAAAGATCGCTCCGGGCGTGATCGCACGGAAGTCGGTGGACCAGCCGATGCAGACGGGCCTGAAGTCGATCGACTCCATGGTGCCGGTCGGCCGCGGACAGCGCGAACTGATCATTGGTGACCGGCAGACCGGCAAGACCGCGGTCGCGATCGACGCGATCATCAACCAGCGCGGGCAGAACATGACCTGCATCTACGTCGCGATCGGCCAGAAGGCTTCGTCGGTGAAGAACGTGGTGCGCTCGCTGGAAGCCAATGGCGCGATGGAATACACCATCGTGGTCGCCGCAACCGCCGCCGAATCGGCCGCCATGCAATACGTGTCGGCCTACTCAGGCTGCACGATGGGCGAGTATTTCCGCGATCGCGGCGAAGACGCGCTGATCGTGTACGACGACTTGTCCAAGCAGGCCGTCGCCTACCGCCAGGTGTCATTGCTGCTGCGCCGTCCGCCAGGCCGTGAAGCCTACCCCGGCGACGTGTTCTATCTCCACAGCCGCCTGCTCGAGCGCGCTGCTCGCGTGAATGCCGACTATGTCGAGGCCTTCACCAAGGGCGCCGTCAAGGGCAAGACCGGTTCGCTGACCGCGCTGCCGATCATTGAAACGCAGGCCGGTGACGTGTCCGCTTTCGTGCCGACCAACGTGATCTCGATCACCGATGGTCAGATCTTCCTCGAAACGTCGTTGTTCAACGCCGGTATCCGCCCCGCCATCAACGCCGGTATTTCGGTGTCGCGGGTCGGCGGTGCGGCGCAGACCAAAGTCATCAAGAGTCTGTCCGGTGGTATCCGTACCGACTTGGCGCAATACCGCGAACTGGCCGCGTTCGCGCAGTTCGCGTCAGACCTTGACGAAGCCACCCGCAAGCAGCTTGACCGCGGTGCCCGCGTGACCGAGCTGCTGAAGCAGGCACAGTATTCTCCGTTGCCGATCTCGCTGATGGGTGCAACCTTGTTCGCGGTCAACAAGGGCTTCATGGACGATGTGGACGTGAAGAAGGTTCTGGCCTTCGAGTCGGGCCTGCACCAGTTCCTGAAGACCAGCCATGCCGGCTTGCTGAAGAAGATCGAAGACGCCAAGGCGCTCGACAAGGACTCGGAAACCGAGTTGACTGCAGCCGTGACGGCCTTCAAGAAGTCCTTCGCCTAATTTGTCCAGGACTTAACCGGGAGTTTCGTCATGGCAGCTGGCAAGGAAATACGCGGCAAGATCAAGAGTGTCGAGAACACCAAGAAGATCACCAAGGCGATGGAGATGGTCGCCGCTTCAAAGATGCGCAAGGCGCAGGACCGCATGCGTGCCGCTCGGCCTTACGCCGAGAAAATCCGCAGTCTCGCAGCTAACCTCTCCAAGGCCACGCCCGAGTACAAGCACCCATTCCTGATCCAGAACACTGGCGTCAAGTCGGTGGGCTTCGTCGTGGTGACAACCGACAAGGGCCTGTGCGGTGGCATGAACACGAACGTGCTTCGTGCGGTCACCTTGAAGCTGAAGGAGCTCGAAACGCAAGGCCTGAAGGCCGAAGCGGTGGCCATTGGCAACAAGGGCCTGGGTTTCCTGAACCGTGTTGGCGCGAAGGTCGTCTCGCACGCTACGCAGCTCGGCGACAAGCCTCATCTGGAAAAGCTGATCGGCCCGGTCAAGGTGCTGTTGGACGCGTATGCCGAAGGCAAGCTGAGCGCGGTCTATCTTTGCTACACGGGATTCATCAACACGATGAAGCAGGAGCCGCTGGTGCAGCAGTTGCTGCCGCTGTCGGCGCAAAGCCTTGATGTGCCCACGCCGGAAGGCGCTGGCAAGTACGGTTGGGACTACCTGTACGAGCCCGATGCCGAAACGGTGATCGACGAGCTGCTGGTGCGTTACACCGAAGCGCTGGTCTACCAGGCGGTGGCCGAGAACATGGCGTCGGAGCAATCGGCGCGGATGGTGGCCATGAAGTCTGCCACCGACAACGCTGGCTCCGTGATTGGTGAGCTGAAGCTGGTCTACAACAAGACGCGCCAAGCCGCGATCACCAAAGAGCTGTCCGAAATCGTCGCGGGTGCCGCTGCCGTTTGATCGGCGTCATCCACGACCCCAGAACCCCAGAATTCGTTTTTTCTAAGGATACGAACATGTCCGCAGTGGCTACAGAAGGCAAGATCGTCCAGTGCATCGGAGCGGTGGTCGACGTGGAATTCCCGCGCAACGCCATGCCAAAGATCTATGACGCACTCAAGCTCGACAGTCTGGGCCTGACCCTGGAAGTGCAACAACAGCTGGGCGACGGCGTGGTGCGCACCATTGCGCTGGGCTCCTCTGACGGTCTGCGCCGCGGTCTGACGGTGGTGAACACCCAGAACCCGATCACCGTGCCGGTGGGTCGTGCGACGCTTGGCCGCATCATGGACGTGCTGGGCAACCCGATCGACGAGCGTGGCCCGGTAGGTCAGGAGCTGACTGCCTCGATCCACCGCAAGCCGCCTGCATATGACGAGCTGAGCCCGTCGCAGGACTTGCTCGAAACCGGTATCAAGGTGATTGACCTCGTTTGCCCGTTCGCCAAGGGTGGCAAGGTGGGTCTGTTCGGCGGCGCCGGTGTCGGCAAGACCGTGAACATGATGGAGTTGATCAACAACATCGCGAAGGCGCACAGCGGCCTGTCGGTGTTTGCAGGTGTCGGTGAGCGCACCCGCGAGGGCAACGACTTCTATCACGAGATGGCCGATTCGGGCGTCGTGAACCTGGAGAACCTGCCGGAGTCGAAAGTGGCCATGGTCTACGGCCAGATGAACGAGCCGCCGGGCAACCGGCTGCGCGTGGCGCTGACCGGCCTGACCATCGCCGAGTCGTTCCGCGACGAAGGCAAGGACGTGCTGTTCTTCGTGGACAACATCTACCGCTACACCCTGGCCGGTACCGAAGTGTCGGCACTGCTGGGCCGGATGCCATCCGCGGTGGGTTACCAGCCGACGCTGGCCGAGGAAATGGGCCGCCTGCAAGAGCGAATCACGTCGACCAAGGTGGGCTCGATCACGTCGATCCAGGCCGTTTACGTGCCAGCGGACGACTTGACCGACCCTTCGCCAGCGACCACCTTCGCACACTTGGACTCCACCGTGGTGCTGTCGCGTGACATCGCTTCGCTGGGTATTTACCCAGCGGTCGACCCGCTCGACTCGACCTCGCGGCAGCTCGACCCGAACGTGGTGGGCGAAGACCACTACAACACCGCCCGCGCGGTGCAGGGCACGCTGCAGCGCTACAAGGAACTGCGCGACATCATCGCGATTCTGGGCATGGACGAACTGGCCCCCGAAGACAAGCTGGCCGTCGCTCGCGCCCGCAAGATCCAGCGTTTCCTCAGCCAGCCGTTCAGCGTCGCTGAAGTGTTCACCGGTTCGCCGGGCAAGTATGTGACGCTGAAGGAAACCATCCGCGGCTTCAAGATGATCGTCTCCGGCGAGTGCGACAGCCTGCCTGAGCAAGCGTTCTACATGGTCGGCACGATTGACGAGGCTTTCGAGAAGGCCAAGAAGATCCAATAAGGATTCACCACCATGGCCACCCTCCACGTTGACGTCGTATCCGCCGAGGAGTCCATCTTCTCCGGCGAGGCCAAGTTCGTGGCCTTGCCGGGCGAAGAAGGCGAACTCGGCATCTATCCCCGACACACGCCCTTGATCACCCGCATCAAGCCGGGCGCGGTGCGTATCGTGCGCGCCGACAACGACGCCGAAGAATTCGTGTTCGTCGCTGGCGGCATCCTTGAAGTACAGCCGGGCACGGTGACGGTGCTGGCAGACACTGCGATCCGCGGCAAGGACCTGGACGAAGCCAAGGCTTCCGAAGCCAAGCAGCGTGCCGAAGAGGCAATGAAGAATGCTAAGAGCGATATCGATTTCGCGAAGGCCCAGGGCGAGTTCGCCGCGATGGCCGCGCAGATCGCGGCGCTGCGCAAGTTTCGCAAGAAGTGATGGCAGCGATGCCGCGCTGAGTGCAACCCGCCCTTGTGGCGGGTTTTTTCATGCCCGCGCGAGACCACGAATTCAACGCACGTCGGGACGATCGGGCAGCTCGTTGGGGTTCAACTGCGACACATTGGCCGGGAAATGCTGCGCCAGCAACGCGCCAACCCGATCCACTGCATCAAGCAGTCCACGAGCATAGTCACCGCCCTTGAAGGCGGCGACCATGGCATCCGAGATGTCCTGCCAGGTGTGCTCAGGCACCCGCTGGGTGATGCCGCGGTCCGCCACGATCTCGATGCGCCGCTCCGCCAGCAACAGGTAGATCAGCACGCCGTTGTTGTGTTCGGTGTCCCAGACGCGCAGCTTTCCGAACATGGAGATCGCGCGATCGCGCGCGCTGGCGCCGCGCCACAAGTAGCCCAGTGGCAGTCCCGCCTCCACGCACACACGCAACTCGCCGGTGTGGGTGCGTTCGCTGGAAGCCACGCGTTCTTCAATACGAAGCAGGGTGTTCGTGCCCAGAGTCCGCTGGGCGTCGGCCTCGTCCAGCCAACGGTGCTTCAGGATGCGAATCCACGTGTTCATGATCACCAACCTCCGGAGGCGCCACCGCCACCAAAGTCTCCGCCACCACCGGAGTTGAATCCACCCCCGCCGCCACCCCAACCGCCGCCGCCGCCACCATCCCAGATGATGGCTGGGGCGCCGCCCGGGCCGCCACCACGCCGCGCGGAGCCCACGCCGAACACGCCGACCAGCACCACCGCGATCAGTCCGGCCATACCTGCCAGCAGCGCGCTGGCGGTCAGCCACCAGCCGATGCCCCCGGCCACCCCACCGGTCGCCAGCGAGCCGAGCTTGCGTCCCATCATCCGGGTGAACAGCGCCCCCGCAATGGGCACGACGACAAACAGGAAGATGGCCAGCGACTCCAGTGACGGACCGTTACCCTGGTTGCGCTGCTGTGCGTCAGGTCGACCCGGCGCCGGGAGGGCCTCACCCCGGATGCGGGCGGCCAGCTGATCCACGGCCACACTCAATCCGCCGGCGTAGTCACCGGCGCGAAAAGCCGGTGTGATCTGCGCATCGATGATCCGCTTGGCCGCCAGGTCAGGAATCGCGCCCTCCAGTGCTTTCGCCACCTCGATGCGCACCCGACGGTCGTTCTTCGCCACGACGATGATCAACCCGTCGCCGATGTCACGCCGCCCGATCTTCCAGCTGTCGCCGACACGCTGGCTGTAGGCGGCGACGTCCTCGGGCAGGGTGCTGGGCACCATCAGCACCACGATCTGGCTGCCGGTCTGTTGCTCGATCGCCGCCAGCTTGGCGATCAGTGCTGCGCGCTGACCATCATCGAGCGTAGCCGTCTGATCGATGACGGCTGCGCTGAGCGGTGGCACCGGTAGCACGTCCTGCGCGTGCGCGATGGCAACGAACCACCACAGCGCAAACATCCACCACAGCGCCTTGGCAAGCCGGGGCGCTGCGCGTGTGCCGGCGCTCACGGAATTCAATTACTTGGCCGCGGGCTTGTCGAAATTCACCGCGGGCGGCTTCGAGATCTCGGCTTCGTTCTGTACGGTGAACGTCGGCTTGACCTGGTAGCCGAACACCATCGCCGTCAGGTTGTTCGGAAAGCTGCGGGCCAGCACGTTGTAGTCGGCCACGGTCTTGATGTAACGGTTGCGCGCCACCGTCACACGGTTTTCAGTCCCTTCGAGTTGCACCCGCAAATCCTGAAAACCCTGGTTCGCCTTGAGATTCGGGTATTGCTCGACGACCACCATCAAGCGGCTGAGTGCACTGGTCAGTTCGCCCTGCGCGGCC
>CANHOE010000070.1 GCA_947462175.1 Burkholderiales bacterium
CGCTGATGAGCTATGGCGGCTCGGCGATCCTGATGAACATGATTGCCTTGGCGATCGTGGCGCGGGTTGATATCGAAAATCGGCAATTGATGCGCGGGGGGCGGGCATGAAGCCCTTTTTGCTTTTCGCCGCACTGCGCCGTCGGGTGATACCGCGCCGGGTGTTCGCCCCGGCAGGCGAGTCACTTTTTTCTGCTGGCCCAGAAAAAAGTAACCAAAAAAGAGGGCCCGAACACCAGCCATTTGGCCGGTTCGCGTCGGCTAGAGGTTGCCTTCAACGGCTCGGCCACAAGAACAACCAGCAAGTCAGGTCCTCGGTGGAAGTTCTTGTGCCAGAGACTATGCGGTCCACCCCTGTCCGCAGCGCGACAGTCAAATGGCTGGCGTTCGAGGCCCTTTGCTTTGGTGACTTTCATTTGGGCCCGCAAATGAAAGTTACCCGCCCGCCGGGGCGGGACCCGGCGCGGTGCACCGCAAAGCAACAAAACACAGGAGGTCACTCATGACCTCAAGCAAACACCTGCTCGTGGTCGCTGCTGGCACCGGCGGACACGTCATGCCCGGGCTCGCAGTGGCCCAGGAGATGCGGCAGCGCGGCTGGACGGTCAGCTGGCTGGGCACGACCACTGGCATGGAAAACAGGCTGGTTCCGCCGACGGGCATTCCCCTCGACACCGTCGCCTTCACTGGCGTGCGCGGCAAGGGCTGGATGCACACCTTGACTGGCTCTTTCCGGCTCGTGGCGGCCCTTTGGCACTGCGCGCGGATCCTCCGGCGTCGCCGTGCCGACGCCGTCCTCGGCATGGGCGGCTACCTGTGCTTCCCGGCGGGGCTGATGGCCGCCCTGCTGCGCAAGCCCCTGATGCTCGTGAATGCCGATGCGGCGCTGCTGATGAGCAATCGATCGCTGCTGCCGGTGGCCGATCGTGTCGGCTTTGGTTTCGATGGGCCAGCAGCGCAGGGCACGCGGCGTGGCGTGGTGACCGGCAATCCGGTGCGTGCCGAGATCGAGGCGCTGCCCACGCCCTCGACGCGCTTCGCTGGCCGCAGCGGTCCGCTCCGCTTGTTGGTCGTTGGTGGCAGCCTCGGTGCCTCGGTACTGAATCGGTGTGTACCTCAGGCGCTGGCCCTGATGCCAACCGCGCAGCGGCCCCAGGTGACCCACCAGACCGGTGCGACGCACGCCGCCGCGGTGCAGGCCGACTACGCGCAGGCCGCGGTCCAGGCCGAGGTGCTGCCCTTCATCGACGACATGGCGCAGCGACTGGCCGAGTGCGACGTGATCGTGTGCCGCGCGGGTGCGATCACGGTCAGCGAGCTGTGCGCTGCGGGTGTCGCCAGCGTGCTGGTGCCGCTGGTGGTCAGCACCACCTCGCACCAGCGCGACAACGCGCAATGGATGGCCGCGCAAGGCGCCGCAGTGCAGTTGCCGCAAAGCGAGCTCACGCCGGGATCGCTGGCCGATGTATTGACCGGGTTGACCCGCGAATCGCTGCTGGCGATGGCGATGAAGGCGCGCGCACTGGCCAGGCCGAAAGCTGCGTCGCGCGTCGCTGATGAACTTGAAGGGCTGATTGCCGCATGAAGCACGCTGTCAAGCGCATTCATTTCGTGGGCGTGGGTGGTGCCGGCATGAGTGGCATCGCCGAGATCCTGCACAACCTCGGATACGGTGTGTCGGGTTCAGACCAAAGCGACAGCGCCACCTCGCGTCGACTGGCCAGCCTCGGCATCCGGGTCTCGGTCGGCCATGACGCGTCGAACATCGAAGGCGCAGAAGCAGTGGTCACCTCGACCGCGGTGAAGGCCGACAACCCCGAGGTCATCGCCGCTCGCGCCAAGCGGGTGCCGGTCGTACCCCGTGCCGTGATGCTGGCCGAACTGATGCGGCTGAAGAAAGGCATCGCGATCGCTGGCACGCACGGCAAGACCACCACCACCAGCCTGGTCACCAGCGTGCTCGCCGAGGCCGGGCTCGATCCGACCTTCGTGATCGGTGGGCGGCTCAATGCCGCTGGCGCCAACTCGCGGTTGGGTTCGGGCGACCACATCGTCGTCGAGGCCGATGAGTCTGATGCCTCGTTCCTGAACCTGCTGCCGGTGATGGCGGTCGTCACCAACATCGATGCCGACCACATGGACACCTACGGGCATGACCTCGGACGGCTCAAACATGCGTTTGTCGAGTTCGTCCACCGCATGCCGTTCTACGGCGCGGCGATCGTCTGCTGCGATGACCCTGGCGTGCGTTCGATCATGCCGATGCTGTCGCGACCGGTCGTCACCTACGGCTTCGGCGCCGATGCGATGGTGCGTGCCGTCGACGTCCAGGCACGTGCCGGGCGCATGCACTTCACGGTGCAGCGGCGCAACGGCACGACGATGCCCGACCTCGAGGTGACGCTGAACCTGCCGGGCGACCACAACGTGCTGAACGCGCTGGCCGCGATCGCGGTAGCCACCGAGCTGGAACTGCCAGACCTCGCGATGGTGCGCGGACTGGCCGAGTTCCGCGGTGTCGACCGGCGTTTCCAGCGCTATGGCGAGGTGCAGGTGACCGCAGCGGACGGCACGCCCGGCAGCTTCACGCTGATCGACGACTACGGCCACCACCCGGTCGAGATGGCTGCCACTTTGGCAGCAGCACGCGGTGCATTCCCGGGCCGGCGGCTGGTGCTGGCCTTCCAGCCGCATCGCTACACCCGCACCCGCGACTGCTTCGAGGATTTCGTCAAGGTGATCGGCAGTGCCGACGCGGTGCTCCTGGCCGAGGTCTATGCCGCAGGTGAGGCGCCGATCGTCGCCGCCGACGGACGTGCGTTGGCGCGCGCCTTGCGCGTGGCGGGCAAGGTGGATCCCGTGTTCGTCGATGACATCGCCATGCTGCCGCAGGCCATCATGGACCACGCTCGTGCGGACGATGTGCTGGTTTCCATGGGCGCAGGCTCGATCGGCCAGGTGCCGGGGCAGGTGCTGGAGCTGCAGGGCCGAGCAGATGCACCCGCCAGTTCCACTGCTGGTGCCACGGCGGAGGTCGCCCGATGAACGTCGGTCCAAAAGCGCTGGGCAAGGTCTCTGTGCAGGACTTGGGAAAAGTCGCCGTGCTCCTGGGCGGCACCTCGGCCGAGCGCGACATCTCGCTGATGTCGGGCGGTGGCGTCCTGGCCGCGCTGCAGTCACTGGGCGTCGATGCGCAGGGTTTCGATCCGGCGCAGCGTGATCTGGCTGAGCTGAAGAAACTCGGCATCGATCGCTGCTTCATTGCGCTGCATGGTCGCCACGGCGAGGACGGCACGGTGCAGGGCGCGCTCGAACTGCTTGGCATTCCCTACACCGGGTCTGGTGTGATGGCGTCCGCCGTGGCGATGGACAAGGTGATGACCAAGCGGATCTGGCTGGCGGAAGGTCTTCCGACGCCGCGCCATGTCTGGCTGGAAGCGACCCAGGAGAAGGGCGGGCATGCGTCTGAAAAGGTGCAGGCCGTGCCCGCGCAGATCGGCTTGCCGTTGATCGTCAAGCCACCGCGCGAAGGCTCCTCCATCGGTGTCACCAAGGTGCAATCTGCCGATCAGATCGCGGACGCCGTGGCGCTCGCCGCGCGATATGACACCGACGTGCTGTGCGAGGAGTTCATCGCCGGCGAGGAAGTGACCTGCCCGGTGCTGGGTGAGGGCGCCAACGTGCAGGCGCTGCCGGTGATCCGGATCTGTGCGCCCGAAGGTGCCTACGACTACCAGAACAAGTACTTCACCGACGTTGTGCAGTACCTCTGCCCGAGCGGCCTGCCGGAAGCCGAGGAGCGCGAGATTCAACGTCTTGCCGTCGCGTCGTACCGTGCGCTCGGATGTCGCGGCTGGGGTCGTGCCGATCTGATGATCCGAGCTTCCGATCGCCAGCCCTACCTGCTGGAGATGAACACCTCGCCCGGAATGACGACGCATTCGCTGGTACCGATGTCCGCGCGTGCAGTGGGCATCGACTACGCGCAGCTCTGCCTGCTGATCGCGAGCCAGGCCCGTCTCGACGCACAGCCCGCGGTGGCACTGGCCCCGCCCTCTCCGGCCGCCTGACGCTCAACTCCGCATGGCCACCACGACTTTCATCCGCCCACCCACCGCTGTCCGCCCGGCGCGCGATTCGCTGCCGGCCGATGTGCGCTGGATGAGGTTGACTGCAAACGGCCTGTATGTGGTGGCGGCTCTGGTGTTCGCAGCGCTGGCGGTGCATGTGCTTTCTCGCCAGCCGGTTTTCTCGCTGCGTTCAATCCATATCGATGGCGACCTCGCGCGCAACAGTGTGGCGACGATCCGTGTCAACGCGGTACCGCACCTGCGGGGCAATTTCTTCACCATCGACCTGCAGGACGCGCGCCGCGCCTTCGAGGCGGTGCCCTGGGTGCGCCATGCGGTTGTACAGCGGGTCTGGCCGGACAGGCTTGCGGTGCGGCTCGAAGAGCACCGACCCGTTGCACTGTGGCGCGAGGCGGATGACAGCGGAACCGCCGAGCAACTCGTCAATGCGCATGGTGAGGTGTTCGAGGCCAATGTCGGTGATGTCGAAGGGGACAGCCTGCCCACGCTCCAGGGGCCGAACGGCACGTCGGCCGCGATGCTGTCGATGCTGACGCGTCTGCAGGCAGTGTTCGCCCGGCAGGGCAGCCACATCGACACGCTGCGGCTCTCGGGTCGCGCCTCCTGGTCGGTCGAGCTCGACACTGGCGCGAGGGTCGAGCTCGGTCGTGGTGGCGACGACGAGGTGCTGGTGCGCGCCGATCGCTTTGTATCCACGGTGACGCAGCTGACGCAGCAGTTTCAGGCGCCAGTGGTCTACGCCGATCTGCGCCACCGCGATGGTTACGCCCTGCGGCTGCGGGGCATCACGACGGTGGCTGCGCCGGGCGCTGTGAACAGCAATTGAGCGAGAGGAACGGATGGCCAAGGAACTGAAAGATCTGGTGGTCGGTCTCGACATCGGTACCGCAAAGGTGATGGTGGTCGTGGCCGAAATGCTGCCCGATGGCGAGTTGCGTGTGGCCGGACTCGGCAGCGCACCGGCGCACGGACTCAAGCGCGGCGTGGTGGTGAACATCGACGCAACAGTCCAGAGCATCCAGCAGGCGCTGAAAGAGGCCGAAATGATGGCCGACTGCAAGATCACCCGCGTCTACACCGGCATCACCGGCAGCCACATCCGCGGCCAGAACTCCACCGGCATGGTGATCGTGCGCGACAAGGAAGTGACGCCGGTCGATGTGGCGCGGGTGGTCGAGACCGCGAAGGCGATCAACATTCCGAACGATCAGCGGCTGCTGCTCGTCGAGCCTCAGGAATTCGTCATTGATGGTCACGAGGTCAAGGAGCCGATCGGCATGAGCGGTGGACGCCTTGAGGTCAAGGTGCACATCGTCACCGGCGCGCAGAGCGCGGCAGAGAACATCATCAAGTGCGTGCGCCGCTGCGGCCTCGAGGTCGACATGCTGGTGCTCAACCCCAGCGCCAGCAGCCACGCGGTACTGACCGAGGACGAGAAGGACCTGGGTGTCGCGCTGGTCGACATCGGTGCCGGTACCACCGATGTGGCGATCTTCACCGACGGCGCGATCCGCCACACCGCGGTCATCCCGATCGCAGGCGACCTGATCACCAGCGACATTGCCATGGCGTTGCGCACGCCGACCAAGGACGCTGAAGAGATCAAGGTCGAGTTCGGTGTGGCCAAACAGCTGCTCGCCGACCCGAGCGACCAGCTCGAAGTGCCGGGCCTCGGTGATCGCCCGCCGCGCATGCTGAGTCGGCAGGCGCTGGCCGGCGTGATCGAGCCGCGCATCGAGGAGATCTATTCGCTGGTGCACCAGGTGATCCGCGAGTCCGGCTATGAAGAACTGCTGTCCTCGGGCATCGTCATCTGCGGCGGCGCGGCAGTGATGCCCGGCATGGTCGAGCTCGGCGAGGACATCTTCCTGAAGCCCGTGCGCAAGGGCATCCCGCTGTACCACGGCGCGCTGCAGGACATGATGGCCAACACCCGCTCGGCCACCGTGATGGGCCTGCTCGAGGAGGGCCGGCTGGCACGCTCGCGCGGCCAGCGCGCGGCGCAGCAAGCCGGCTCGGTGAAGACGGTGCTGGGCCGCGCACGCGACTGGTTCCTCGGCAACTTCTGAGGCAGCCACCATGACCGCGAGCCACCACCACGACATCCGCGCCGCGCCGACTGGGTATTCGCGCGCGCCCCCCGGTTTCCTGAAAGCAAAGACTGTGGACGACGGCTTCGGCCCGGATCACCACAGCGAACAACGAAGACCTGGCTAGACCCGAAAAACTGAACCCCTCAACGGCAACTGCACACACTGGAGAACAACATGGCCATCGAAATGATCGAAGAATTTGACCTCTGCACTCAGATCAAGGTGATCGGCGTCGGCGGCGGCGGCGGCAACGCGGTCGAGCACATGATCACGCAGGGCGTGCAAGGCGTCGAATTCGTGTGCGCCAACACCGATGCCCAGGCGCTCAACCGCTCCGGCGCGCACCAGTTGATCCAGCTCGGCAGCAGCGGCCTTGGTGCCGGTGCCAAGCCCGATGTCGGCAAGGCTGCGGCCCTGGAGGCGGAGGAGCGCATCCGTGCGGCCATCGTCGGCTCGAACATGTTGTTCATCACCGCCGGCATGGGCGGCGGCACCGGCACGGGTGCCGCGCCGGTGATCGCGCGCATCGCCAAGGAAATGGGCATCCTGACCGTCGGCGTGGTGACCAAGCCGTTCGACTTCGAAGGCGGTCGCCGGATGAAGATGGCCGATATCGGCCTGTCCGAACTGGAAGCCAACGTCGACTCGCTGATCGTCGTGCTCAACGAGAAGCTGCTCGAGGTGCTGGGTGACGACGTGACGCAGGACCAGGCTTTCGCCGAGGCCAACGACGTGCTGAAGAACGCGGTCGGCGGCATCAGCGACATCATCCACATGCACGGCATGGTCAACGTCGACTTCGAGGACGTCAAGACGGTGATGAGCGAGCCCGGCAAGGCGATGATGGGTACGGCCCAGGCCGGCGGTCCCGACCGTGCGACCAAGGCAGCGGACGCGGCCGTGGCCTGCCCACTGCTCGAAGGCATCGACCTGTCTGGCGCCAAGGGTGTGCTGGTATTGATCGCCGCCAACCGCAGCACACTGAAGCTGTCGGAAAGCAAGAACGCGATGAACACCATCCGCCGCTATGCAGCCGAGGATGCGCATGTGATCTTCGGCACCGTCTATGACGACAGCCTGGGCGACCAGCTGCGCGTGACGGTCATCGCCACCGGCCTGAGCCCGGCGCGCCGCCAGCAGGCGCCGATCAGCGTCGTGCACAGCGCGCCGATACGGCGCACTGGCACAGACGACCTGCCGATCCTGAGCAACGCGATCGGCCACCCGGTAGGCGCAATGGGCACTGCAGCCGGCCCCGACTATGGTGGGATGAACACCCCCAGCGTCTGGCGCACCCGCACGGCCGCCGCCAAGGTGGATGCGCTGGCCAGCAACGGCATGGACGAGATCGAGATTCCGGCCTTCCTGCGCAAGCAAGCCGACTGAACGGTGTGCCCCCCAGTCGCTGGCGCTCCTGCCCCCAAGGGGCGCCGCCTTCGGCCCGGGTGACCCGGGCTTAGGCGTAGCTTGACCGCGTGGCCATGGGGGTTGCCCTCTCTAGAATGGAACGATGCTGGCCCAACGCACCCTGCAATCCCTGACCCGTGCGGTCGGTGTCGGTGTGCACGGTGGGCAGCGGGTCGAAATGACCTTGCGACCGGCACCGCCCGACACCGGGATCGTGTTCAGGCGCGTCGATCTGCCTCAGCCGGTGGACATTCCGGTTCGCCCCCAGTCGGTGTGTGACACCCGCATGGCCACCGCGCTCTCGCCAGGCGGCGACCCCGGAGCGCCCAAGGTCAATACCGTCGAGCACTTGCTCTCGGCGTGCGCGGGTCTCGGCATCGACAACCTGATTGTCGACATCACCGCGGAAGAGGTGCCCATCCTCGATGGCTCGGCGGCATCGTTTGTATTCCTGTTGCAAAGCGCCGGCATCGAATTGCAGAACGTACCAAAGCGCTTTCTCCGTCTGCGCAAGCCTGTGGAAGTGCGCGAAGGTGAGGGCCCCAGCTTGAAATGGGCGCGGCTTGAACCCTTCGACGGCTATCGGCTGACCTTCGAGATTTCCTTCGATCACCCAGCCGTCAACCAGACCGGCCAGCACGTGATATTCGACATGGGTTCGGGCCAGTACAAGCGCGAGATCGCGCGGGCTCGCACCTTCGGCTTCACGAAGGACGTGGAATTGATGCGTTCGCGCGGACTGGGCCTGGGCGGCAGCCTCGACAACGTGGTGGTGGTGGACGATTACAAGGTGCTCAACAGCGGCGGATTGCGCTACGGCGACGAGTTCGTCAAGCACAAGATCCTCGACGCGATCGGTGACCTGTATGTGTTCGGGCATCCGCTGATCGGTGCCTACAGCGCGTTCAAGTCCGGCCATGCGCTCAACAGCAAGCTGGTGTTGGCGGTGCTCGCCGATCAGGAGGCGTTCGAGATCGTCACCTTCGCCGATGAATCGAAAGCACCCGCCGGCCTGGCCGAACTGGCACCGGCATGGTGACCGGCCTTTTTTCACTGCGGCACCTCGCCCCGAACTGAAAGCCTGACGACATGTTGGTATTCGCTTGGGTGATGGGGTCGATCGTCGCGTTGACCGGTGGCATCAGCTTGGTGTCATTTGCCATCTTCATCGGCACCGGCATTGATCTGTGGCTCAAGCGCGCTCGGTTGTTCCGGCGTTACGCGTTCGCGGCATTACTCTTCTGGTTCAATGTCTGGATATGGGGCACCGTGTTGATGATCCTGATCAACTGGTGATCAGGCGCAACGGTTTTCCAGTTCCAAGAAGTCGCGCACCGCGGCAAACGACGCCTCGAAGTCGCTCAACGCGTGGTCGTTGCCCTCGAGTACTTGCATCGGGCAGCCGGCATACCGTGCCGCCATGTCTCTCCAGTCCAGCACCTCGTCTCCCTTTGCGATGACCGCGAAGTAGAGGTGCGTTTGGGTGATCGCCGACGGTCTCATGGCGCGCAGGTCGTCGATGTATTCAGGCCGAAAGAGGAAGCGTTCGTCGCTGTGCCAGGCGGTGGTCTCACCGATGAGGTCTGCCAGGTCGCGATCGGGGTACACCGCTGGATTCAGCACCACGACGCGCACAGCATGCGCCCAGCGCTCGGCCAGTACCGTCGCGTAGAAGCCGCCAAGCGAACTTCCGACCACCGCAGTCCGCGCCAATGGCCAGTCGGCCGTGCCTTGCGCCAGCAGCGCGATGGCGTCACGCGGCGATGGCGGCAGTTGCGGGCACCACCAGTGGATGTCGGGCCGGTGCACATGCACCCAGTCGCCGAACTGCCGGGCCTTGGTCGACTGCGGTGAAGAGCGAAAGCCGTGCAGATACAACAGATGCGAGACGGGCCGCGCTCCGTCTGCGGACATGGCTCAGCCCTTGGCCGCCAGCGCCTTCAGCAGCAACTCGTGTACGCCACCAAAGCCACCATTGCTCATGCAAAGCACGTGGTCACCCGGCTTCGCGGCTTTCGTGACCTGCGCCACCAGCGTGTCGATGCGGTCGCTGACCGAGGCCAGCTTGCCCAACGGCGCGAGCGCCTGTGCGGCATCCCAGTCGAGGCCGCCACTGTGGCAAAAGGACAGATCGGCCTCTTCCAGCGCCCAGGGCAGTTGTGCTTTCATCGTGCCCTGCTTCATGGTGTTGGACCGTGGCTCGAACACCGCGAGGATGCGTGGCCGCGCCTGAGTTTCCGCGTTCCAGCGCGCATCGATCTGGCGGCGCAGGCCGTTGATCGTGGTGCGCATCGCAGTGGGGTGGTGGGCGAAATCGTCGTAGACGCTGACACCGGCCACGCTGCCACGCAGCTCCAACCGGCGACGCACGTTCTCGAAGCTCGACAG
>CANHOE010000071.1 GCA_947462175.1 Burkholderiales bacterium
GCTCCAGCAGACCGGCTCGCACGCCATCATCAATGTCGTGCGCGTTGTAGGCCAACTCGTCAGCAACATTGCACAACTGGGCTTCGAGACTGGGACGCGTGCGCTGCAGAAAGCGCAAACCCACCCCGCCCGGCTCAGCACCCTCGAGCGCCAGCGCATGTCGCTGCGAACAGTGCTTCAGGATGCCCTCGCGTGCCTCGTAGCTGAGGTTCAGTCCGTCGTGCGTCAGGCACTGCTGCTCTAGCTGATCGACCACCCGCAGGCTTTGCGCGTTGTGCTCAAAGCCCAGACTGCTGGGGTCTGCGGCGCGGACACAATCGTCGAGCGCATGCTGTCCGGCGTGACCGAATGGGGTGTGTCCGAGGTCATGCGCGAGAGAAATCACTTCGCACAGGTCTTCGTTCAGCTGCAGTGCTCGTGCGATCGAGCGCGCCAGCTGCGCGACCTCCAGCGAATGGGTGATGCGCGTGCGGAAGAGGTCGCCCTCGTGGTTGAGGAAAACCTGTGTCTTGTAGGCCAGCCGACGAAACGCGGTGCTGTGGATCACGCGGTCACGGTCGCGCTGGAACACGGTCTGCCCCGGCTCATCGGGCTCCGGGTACCGGCAGCCGCGGCTGCGTTCGGGCCAAGTGGCGTACGGCGCAAGCCCCGTGCAGGCTGACTTGATCACGCCGAGTGTGCGTCGATCACCTCAGCCACCAGCGCATCGTCGGCGTGGTGGAGGCTGGCCTGACCCGGCGCATCGATGAGCACGAAGCGGATCTGGCCAGACTCCGACTTCTTGTCGATGCGCATCAATTCGAGGTAGCGGGCTGCGCCCAGGCGAGGGCCACGGATCGGTAGGCCTGCGCGTTCAACCAGTCTGGCAATGCGCGCCGCGTAAGCGGCATCGATCAAGCCGCAACGCACCGAGAGTTCGGCTGCCATCACCATGCCGCAGCCGACCGCTTCGCCATGCAGCCACGCGCCAAAGCCGAGACCGGCCTCGATCGCATGCCCGAAGGTGTGGCCGAAATTAAGGATGGCGCGCAGACCCGATTCGCGTTCGTCCTGACCAACAACCCACGCCTTGATCTCGCAGGATCGACGCACGGCATGCGCGAGCGCCGTCTTGTCGCGCGCGCGCAGCGCATCGATGTGCTGCTCGATCCAGCCGAGAAAATCGTCGTCGGCAATCGGCCCGTACTTGATGACCTCGGCGAGGCCGGCCGAGATCTCGCGATCAGGCAGGGTGTCAAGCGTGTCGAGGTCGGCGATCACACGCAGCGGTTGGTAGAACGCGCCAATCATGTTCTTGCCCGCCGGGTGGTTGATGGCGGTCTTGCCGCCGACCGACGAATCGACCTGGGCGAGCAGCGTGGTCGGAACCTGCACATAAGCGACGCCACGCATGTAGCAGGCCGCGGCAAAGCCGGTCATGTCGCCGATCACGCCCCCGCCCAGCGCGTACAGCACCGCCTTTCGGTCGAAACCATCGCCGAGCAGCCGGTCGAAGATCAGGTTGAGCGTCTCAAAGTCCTTGTGCGCTTCGCCATCTGGCAAGGTGATCGTGCACACGCGCGCGTGGTGCTTGGCGAGCGCGCGCTGCAGCCGCGCGGCATACAGTGGTGCAACGGTGATGTTGGTGACGATCAGCGCCTCGGATGAAGCGGTACCGCAGGCGACAGCATCCGGGCGATCAAGCAATCCACAGCCGATCTGGATGTCGTAGCCGCGGTCAGCCAGCTCGATACGGAGCTGCGTGGCCTGCGGGAGGGTGGGTGATGAGATCGATGGTGACAGCGGCATGGAGGTATTTTGCCGTGCCGCGTTTCGAACCACGCCAAGGGCTCAGTGGAGCAGCGGTTCGCTCCCATCGACAGGCGATGGCACCAGGTCAATCGGCAACACCCCGGCCAGCTCGAGTTGCATCAGCAGCATGTTGACAAGGTTGTGAACCGAGGGACGCCCCGTCTCGATGACGAAATGCGCCACGCTGTGGTAGAGCGGGTCGCGCACCTGGAACAGCGCACGCAGGCGTGCCAGCGGATCGGCGACCTGCAACAAGGGCCGCTGCGTGTCATGCCGTAGCCGGCGGAACAATTCTTCCGGCGTGGAGCGCAGATAGATCGCAGTGGTATGCCGGTGCAATGCATGGCGATTGGCATCGCGCAACACCACCCCACCACCCGTGGCCAGCACGCCGCGGTCAGCACGCACGAGATCGGCGATCACCTCCTCCTCGACATCGCGAAAGCGCTCTTCGCCTTGGGCATCGAAGAACTCGCGGATGCTGCAACCGATCTGCCGTTCGATGACGGCATCGCTGTCACTGAAGGGCACACCCAGCCGCCGCGCCAGGCTGCGCCCTACAGTCGACTTACCGCCACCGGGCATGCCGATCAAGCTGACAAACATGACGCCTTGGAAACAGGAATGGCCAGTGTGCGCCTGCTCAGCGAGCAGCCGTGCGCTCGCTGACGACCTTGGGTGTCAGGAAGATCAGCAGTTCGGTCTTTCTGGAGGAGTTGGTCCGGGACTTGAACAGGTTACCGACCACGGGGATATCGCCCAACAAGGGTACCTGCACCACGTCGGATCGGTCGGTCTGCTCAAAGATGCCACCGATGACCACCGTGCCGCCGTTTTCAACCAGAACCTGCGTCTGAATCGACTTGGTGTCGATCGACGGCACATTGTTGGTCACTGCGCCGACGCTGTCCTTGTTGACGATGACGTCCAGGATGACGTTGCCTTCAGGCGTGATCTGCGGCGTCACATCCAGCTTCAAGGTCGCATCGACGAATTCGATTGATGTGGCACCACTCGAGGTTGCGCGCTGGTATGGAATTTTGGTGCCCTGTTGAATGATGGCCTTGATCTGATCGGCCGTCACGATGCGCGGACTCGAAACCACCTTGCCGCGGCCATCGGCTTCGAGCGCTGACAGTTCCAGATTCAAGAACCGGTTCAGACCGGACCCGAACAGCGAAAGCGCAAAGGTTGCCGGCTGGAACCCGCCCTGTGCGGAGGCCGGAAGATTGAGGAAATTGGTGTCGTTCAACAGGGGCACTGCGCCGGTCTGGCCCGTGCGATTGCCGACCACGTTCAGGTTGCCGCCAATCGCCACCCGCTGGCTGCCGCCGACGCCGAATCCCGCGTCGCTCCCAGTGCGCCTGTCATTGACACCGAGGCGCACTCCAAGGGAGCGGCCGAACGAATCGTCGGCTTCGACGATTCGGGCCTCGATCAGCACCTGACGCACCGGAATGTCGATCTTCGCGATCAGTTCCTGGATTTCCTGCAGCTTCGACGGGGTATCGCTGACGAAAAGTTGGTTGGTGCGGGTCTCATAAAGCACACTGCCCCGTGGTGAAAGGATGCGGCTCGTGGTCGAGCCACTGCCTCCGCTGCCACCACCCTGACCAGAATTCTGACCCGTCAGGCCGCGCGCTATTTCTTCGGCTTTGGTGTAGTTCAGTTGGAAAGACTGGGTGCGCACCGGCTCGAGAGCGGCAATCTGCAGCTTCGATTCGAGGTCGGCCTTTTCCTTTGCGGCCAGTTCGTCCTTCGGTGCAATCAGGATCACATTGCCCGATTTACGCAGCCCCAGCCCCTTCGCCTGCAAGATGATGTCGAGCGCCTGATCCCAGGGCACGTCCTTCAGACGCAAGGTCACGTTGCCTGTCACGGTGTCACTCGTGACCACGTTGAAGTTGGTGAAGTCAGCAATCACTTGCAGCAACGCGCGCACTTCGATGTTCTGGAAGTTAAGCGACAGCTTCTCACCGGCAAAGCCGGGGCCCTGCGTCAACTTGTTCGGATCTATTTTCTGGGCCCGGACCTCGACCACAAACTGGTTGTCGCTCTGGTAGGCGCTGTGCTCCCAGTCGCCACGCGGCTCGATCACCATGCGGACGCGGTCACCGGTTTGCACCGTTGAGACAGTTTGCACTGGCGTGCCAAAGTCGGTGACATCCAGACGACGACGCAGCGAATCGGGCAGGCTCGATTGCAGGAACTCGACAACCAAGCCTTTGCCTTGCTGGCGGATGTCGACGCCGACCTGGTTGTTCGCCAGGTCAACCACCACACGTCCGGCGCCATCTGCACCACGGCGGAAGTCGATGTCCTTGAGTGGCAACTGCTGACGATTCTGAGGCTCGGCAAATCGGGTGGGCGGCTGGGTCGCGGTACCCGTGGCGCTGGCCACCTCCGGAGATGCATTCGATTCAAGCATGATCACCAGCGTCTTGCCTTGCAGTTCTGCGCGGTAGGTGGCCGGCTGGCGAAGGTTCAGCACCAGACGCGTACGTTCATCGGATTGCGCGATGTTGACCGAACGCAAGTTGCCCTGGTTGACTTCCACCACCGGCTTGCCGGTCGCGTTGCCCACGCCAGGCAGGTCAATGGCGATACGAGGCGGCGTCTGCACGACGAAGCCCTTTGGCAGCGCTGCCAGCGGCTCCGACAACTCTATCCGAATGACTTCGGATCCGGCTTGCTGCGAACTGTTGATCGACTGGATGGCACTCTGCGCCAGAACAGAGAAAGAAGCGCTGAACAACAATGCCAGCGTCCACAGACGCGCCCGCCAATCACTACCCGTGTTCATTTTGTCCTGCATGGCCTTCATCGAGCGTTCTCCTGGAGTTGGATCGAACTGGTGCGCTCGATCCATTCACCTGATGCGTCCTGCACGATCTCCCGGAGGGACATATCGGTTTCTGTGATCTTGATGATCTTTCCGTAGTTCTGGCCGAGGTAATCGCCCAACTTGACCTGGTAAAGCAGCTTGTCAACCTTCAAAAGCACGAACGGCTGCTTGCCGCGCGTGACGCTGCCGACCATCGTGACGCTGTCGAGCGGATAGGCTTCCAGCGGCTCTGGACGACGGTTGATTTCCGACTGCAGCAGTGAATTCGGCTGACGCGACTCCTGCTTGATGGCCACCGCGAGCTTCTGGCTGCTGAATGGCTCAACCACTTCGCCGGCCGTGTAGGGCTGCGGGTCGAATTTCTTCGGTGGTGAGATCGGTTGCACGTTGGGTTTGACTTCCTTGCGCTGCTGATCCATCCACTGAGCCAGTTCCTGCTGATCACCGCTGCAAGCAGCGAGCAGTGCGGCACAACAAATCACGACTGCGGTAACGCAATAGGTGCGAGGTCCGCTCATCGGTTACCTCCTGGCTTCTTCGCCGAATTGGCCTTGCGTATCGAGTCGAGTTCGGTGGCATCAAGGTAACGGTAGGTGCGCGCTGTCGCTTCCATCGAGAGGATGTCGCTGCCTCCGCGATTGCCTTCGATCGAGATGTTGTGCAGCGTGACGATGCGGGACAGATTCGCCACGTCGGCAGCAAAGGCGCCGACGTCGTGATACCGCCCCGACACCTTCAAAGCAATTGGCAGTTCGGCGTAATAGTCCTTGACCACGCTCTGACCAGGCCTGAACAACTCGAACTGCAAGCCACGACCGAGACCCGCTTGATTGATGTCGGACAGCAACGCGTCCATTTCAGCCTTGCCAGGCAACTGTTTCTCGAGTTGGGTCACGTACTCTTCAACCTGCAATTTCTGCTTGCGCAACTCGCTGAGGTTGACGGCCTGACCGAGCTTGTTGCGGTAGTCGGCTTTGAGCGTCGGCTCCTTGGCGACTTCCGCATCGAGCGCGTCGTGCGCATCCGAGAGCAATGTGAACCACCCAAGCGTGACAACAACGGCGGCCGCAAACAGCCATGCGACCAATTTTGGCAACACAGGCCATTGGCCCGGTTGGTTGAGGTTGAGCCCTCGAAACTGAGACGCGGCGTCCTGGAACACCGTGTTCATGTCCGCGCTTCCGGCGGGGATGGTGGCGGGAGCTGAGGTGGCCATCGGTGTCACCCCTTCTTGGCTGCAGGCACTACGGGCACCGCGCCGGGTTGTTCCTGGGGTCGCTTCACGCTGACCCGGAGCGAAAAATCAAACAAGCGTTTTTGTGAGCGGTCGGCAGCCTGTACGCCGGACACCTTGATCTCGACGAGTTCCGGTTTGACCAGCCATTCCGAGTTGTACGCAGTGTTGCGCAACAACTCTGACACCCGCTCGTTGGTCTGTGCCACGCCGAGGATGGCAAGCACCTGGCCGTTTTGCTTGACAGAGGTCAGGTACACGCCCTCCGGCGTTTGCCGCACCAGTTCATTGAGCAGGTGGACGGGCACGTTACGGTCGATCTGCAGGTCTTCAACCGCCTTCTGCCGTGCCTTGAGCGACTCAATCTCGGCTTTCAACGCAGCGATGTCCTTGATCTGGATATCTAACTTAGCGATCTCGGCCGTCAAGTAGGCATTGCGCTCCTGCTGGGACGAGGTCAGCTGCTCGACAACACCGTACCAAACCCCCACTGCAAGCGAGCCGAAGACCGCAGCAGCACCGATTCCCGCAAAGAAGGCAATCTTCTTGCGGCGGCGCTTTTCTTCCCTGTGGGGGAGCAGATTGATCAGGATCACTGCGCAAACCTCCGCATCGCCAGACCACAGGCCGTCAGGTAAGAGGGTGCTTCCCGGCGCAACTTGCTTTCTCGCACTGCGCCGCCCAGCTTCATGTTGTCGAAGGGGTTGACCACCATGGACGCGAAGCCGGTCAGTTCGGTCACCCGGTCCTTCAGGCCAGGCAAGGTCGCCGTGCCACCGGCTAGCATCACGTAATGCACCTTGTGGTGCGGGGTGCTGGTGAAAAAGTACTGCAAGGCACGGCCGATTTCCTGGGACAGGCTGTCAACAAACGGCGCAAGGATCTGTTGGTCGTAGTCTTCCGGCAGATCAGAGGCCAGCTTCTTCTGCTCTGCCTCTTCAAAGGAAAAACCGTACTGCCGCGAAATCAGCTGAGTGAGCTGTGATCCACCGAAAGCCTGATCGCGGTCGTAGAGCATTTCGTCGTCGCGCAACACCTTCAGACTGGTGGTGTCGGCCCCGATTTCGAACAATGCAATCAGCGCATCGTGGCCCTCATTGGGCAGGGCACTGACAATCCGGCTCATCGCCAGACGCGAGGCATGCGATTCGATGTCGAGCACCACCGGTCGCAGCCCCGCTGCCTCAGCCAGTCCTTGCCGATCCTGCACTCGGTCCTTGCGTGAGGCAGCGATCAACACTTCGACGTCGCCGACCGAGGTCGGACTGGGACCGACCACGCAAAAATCGAGGCTGACTTCGTCAAGCGAAAAAGGGATGTATTGATTCGCCTCGGATTCAACCTGCAATTCGAGTTCTTCTTCGCGCAGCCCAGCAGGCAGCATGATTTTCTTGGTGATGACCGAAGATTGGGGCATCGCCATCACCACATCTTTGGTCTTGCTGCCGCTTTTGGCAACTACCCGACGCACAGCGTCGGCGACCTCGTCGAATTTCTCGATCTGGCCGTCGGTGATCCAGCCTTTTTCGAAACTCTCAGCGGCAAACCGTTCCAGTATGTAAGCGCCAGAGTCGTCCTGTCCCAATTCGACGAGCTTGACGCTGGACGAACTGATATCGAGCCCAATCATCGGGGGATATTTACGGCCTAACAGGGTGTCTAGAAAGCTCACAGACTTTGCCCTCCGACGCGCCAAAAACAGCGGTGGAATGTTAAGAAGTTACTTGAATGCTAGCAGTAAAGCCTATGTGCACCCATGGAAAACAGGTCTCACGAACACGCTTGCGTTGTGACTTGCACACGCTGCAGACGCTTGGTTATCGGTGCTTGTGCACATCACATGAGGAGTTTCTTGGAACTCACCGTGTCCGTTCAGGTTTGAAGCGGGGGCACTGACCCCTACTTCCTATAATCAGATTCAAAATTAATGGAGCTCCATGAGCGATTCCAAGCGCGGTGGCAGTACCAGCGCATCGCCTAGCCCAAGATCGCGATCTTGGGCCCGCAGTCTGGTCAAGGCGCTGGCGAGCGTCATGGGACTCATCGCAGCCGGCACGCTGGCCGCGCTGATGCTCGTCGCGCTCGCGCTGGCGGTGGCTTACCCGAACCTGCCTGAAATTGGCGGGCTTGCCGATTACAGGCCGAAGTTGCCGATGCGCATCTATTCGTCCGATGGCATCTTGCTGGGTGAGTTCGGCGAGGAGCGGCGCAATTTCGTGCCAGCGGCGCAAATCCCGAAGGTCATGAAGGACGCGGTGCTGGCGATCGAAGACTCCCGCTTCTACCAGCACAGTGGCGTCGACTACCTGGGCGTGCTGCGCGCCGGGTTGGCGAACTTCGGCGAATCGCGTAGCCAGGGTGCCTCGACGATCACCATGCAGGTGGCGCGCAACTTCTATCTCTCCACCGAGAAGACTTTCACCCGGAAGATCTACGAGATCCTTCTTGCACTGAAGATCGAAAGCCTGCTGAGCAAGGACCAGATTCTCGAGCTGTACATGAATCAGATATTCCTCGGCCAGCGCGCTTATGGCTTCGCATCGGCCAGCGAGGTCTATTTCGGCAAGCCTCTGAACTCCCTGTCAATCGCCGAAGCGGCGATGCTCGCGGGATTACCCAAGGCGCCATCGGCCTACAACCCGATCAGCAACCCGAAGCGCGCGACCATACGCCAGCTCTACATCATCGACCGGATGCTCGAGAACGGCTTCATCACCGCCGATCAGCACGACTCGGCGCGGACGCAGAAACTGGTCTACCGCGCGCCATCGGAAACGCCCGTGCATGGTGAATACGCAGCGGAGGCGGCCCGCCAACTGGTCTATGCGCAGTACGGAGATGACGCTTATACGGTGGGACTGAATGTCTATCTGACGGTCAAGTCAAGCGACCAGATGTCGGCCTACCGCGCACTTCGGCGCGGGATACTCGACTACGAGCGTCGTCAGTTCTACCGCGGACCCGAGGCCTACATCGACCTGCCCGCCGATGCGAGGGACGTTGACATCCGCGTGGCCGAAGCATTGACTGATCACCCTGACAACGACGAATTGAAGGCCGGCGTGGTTCTGGAAGTCAGCCCCAAGAAGCTGGTCGCAGCGCTCCAAAGCGGGGAAAGCATCACTGTGACTGGCGACGGGCTCAAGCCCGTGTCGTCGGGTCTGGGCGACAAGGCAAATCCGAAAACGCAGATTCGTCGCGGTGCAGTGATCCGGTTGACCAAGGCACAGAACGGTGCCTGGACTGCAACCCAACTGCCCGACGTCGAGGGCGCTTTCGTCGCCCTCGATCCACGTAGCGGGGCGATCGCCGCAATGATCGGCGGCTTCGACCAGGCCAAGTCCAAGTTCAACCATGTGACGCAAGCCTGGCGACAGCCGGGCTCCAGCTTCAAGCCTTTCATCTACTCGGCAGCACTAGAGAAAGGCTTCTCGCCCTCGACCGTCATCAACGACGCGCCGCTGTTTTTCGACGCCGACAGCACGGGCAGCCAGCCCTGGGAGCCGAAGAACTACGACGGCACGTTCGAAGGCCCGATGTCGATGCGGCGCGCACTGGCCAAGTCGAAAAACATGGTGTCGATCCGCATCCTGCAGGCCATCGGCGCACCGTACGCGCAGGAGTGGGTGACTCGCTTCGGCTTCGAGGCCGACAAGCATCCAGCCTACTTGACGATGGCACTGGGCGCGGGTTCGGTCACGCCGTTGCAGATGGCCAGTGCCTACGGCGTGTTCGCCACTGGTGGCTACCGGGTCAATCCATACCTGATCAGCAAGGTGACCGACTCGCGGGGCCACCTGGTGCATCAGGTCAAGCCACCGGCACTCGACGAATCGATGCGTGTATTGAGCGCTCGCAACGCCTTCATGATGAACAGCTTGCTGCAGGAGGTCACCCGCTCGGGGACGGCGGCGCGTGCGCAAGCGATGCTCAAGCGCACCGATGTCTACGGCAAGACAGGCACCACCAACGATTCACACGACGCCTGGTTCTGCGGATACCAGCATGAACTGGTGGCGGTGGTGTGGATGGGCTATGACAACCCGCGCAAGCTGGGTGACCGCGAAACCGGTGGCGGCTTGTCGCTACCGATCTGGATCGACTA
>CANHOE010000072.1 GCA_947462175.1 Burkholderiales bacterium
CGGGAAGACCGCCGTGCACCGCAGGAGTCGGCTGCCTGATCTGGCCATGTGATGTTGCCCAGGCCATGCGCTCCCGATGAACAGGCTGGTTCTGACGGCGCAGCTGGTTGAGAAAAACGCGCTGCGCTACACCCCTGCTGGCTTGCCAGTACTCGATTTCAGCCTCAGGCATGAATCGCAGGTAACGCAAAACGGCGCGCCGCGTCAGGTGTCGATGGACATCAAGGCGCGAGCAGTCGGCGACATCACGGGTGCGTTGAACGGTCTGGAGCTCGGAAGCACCCACGGTTTTGTGGGCTTCCTGGGATCGCAGCGCAACGGCAAGGGCGTCGTTTTCCATGTGACCGAACTGGACTGAAGTCCGAACGGTTTCGATTCTCGAATTGAATTTGACAGAGGTTTGATATGCCACCACCCCGCGGTAAAGGTAAGTTTTCCAAGGATCGCAAGCCCAAGCGCAACCAGCAATCGCTGCTGTTCCGCCGCAAGCGTTTCTGCCGGTTCACCGTCACTGGTGTGACCGAGATCGACTACAAGGACGTCGAAACACTGCGCGATTTCATCGGCGAGAACGGCAAGATCACGCCGGCCCGTCTGACTGGAACCCGCGCTTTCTTTCAGCGCCAACTGACCACCTGCATCAAGCGGGCGCGTTTCCTGGCGATGCTGCCGTACAGCGACCAGCACCGCGTCTGAGGACACCCACATCATGCAAATCATCCTGCTGGAAAAAGTGGCGAACCTGGGTGACCTTGGCGACGTCGTCAAGGTCAAGGACGGCTATGCCCGCAACTTCCTGATCCCGAGCCGTGCCGCGCGCCGTGCGACTGCAACTGCGATCAAGGAGTTCGAGGTCAAGCGTGCAGAGCTCGAAAAGGCTGCTGCCGACAAGCTGGCTGCAGCGCAAGCGCTGGGCGAGAAGATGAGCGGTCGCACCGTTCACATCACCCAGAAGTCTGGCGTTGACGGACGTCTGTTCGGCTCGGTCACCAACAACGACATCGCCGAAGCGCTGACCCGCATCGACTTCAAGGTGATCAAGTCACAGGTTCGCCTGCCGAATGGTCCCTTGAAGACCGTTGGCGAGCATCTGGTGTCGGTCTCCCCGCACACTGATGTCGTGGTCGAAGTCAAGGTCGTGGTGGTGGGCGAAGCCGCCTGATCATCATGCTCTGATCTACAACGCGGCATCCATCACCGCGCTGTCGAAACCGCTGTCTACCGAGCCTTCATCAGGTTCGGTGGCGGCGGTTTTTTGCTTCCTGATGCGCCAAGAGCTGTACCGCTCAGGGGGCGCATTCGAAATCGACTCAGAGCAGGTTTTGTTTCCGACTGCGGGTGGTTACCCGGATGCAATTTTTTTGCATGGGGATACATTGGTGCTTGCGGCATGGAAAGGGCAATTTGTCGCGCTTGTGCCTGATCTGCACTGAGCCTAGGTCAATCGCAAGTTCAATCCGACAGTTCGGCGCCGCCTCGTCGCTTTCATCTTTGATGGCCCGCGTTTACGCAGGTCGGGCAACTGACGCAGATCTCGGGAACCGGAATGAAGAGTCACAGTGCGCAACAGATCCTTTCAGTTGTTGAGAAAGAGATGCGCGAGATACGGATATGGGCGCGTGAGCGCGCTTCCGCACCCCGAGGCTTTGGCGCACTCCGTCATTGATCCGGATCAAGTTAATTTGCACTCTGGTTGAGTAAAACCTATTCAACAGAACAAGCCCGGCGCCTGCACTGATCGAGGCTACACAAGCATTCGGCGGGCTCTCACTCATAACCTGGGACTACGACATGGGCCTACAGATCAACATCGACAACGGCGGAACGCTGACCGACATCTGCATCATCGATGGTCACAGGGTCGACAAGACCAAGGTCCTGACGACACCGTACGACCTCAGCAAATGCTTTTTCGAGGGACTGGAAAAGGCTTCCGGTGTCGTCTATGGCAAGCCTGATGTGCGGCGGCTGCTGGAAGAGGTTGACCTCATCCGCTACTCGACAACACAGGGCACGAATGCCATCTGCGAGCGAAAGGGCCCGCGATTGGGTCTGATCGTCGATGCGAAGGGATCTCGCCTGATCGAAGAGCTGTCCGCACACGATCCGGATGTCTATGCGGCGCTGGTCGGTGAACGAGTTGTGTTGCTTGATTCCGCCCTGCTGATGGGCGACAACGCGCAAGCACAAGTCGTCGGTGCGATCAACAAGCTGACCGCTGCGGGTGCCAGTCGCCTTGTGGTCAGCTTTGGCGGTGCCGACTTCATCGCTGTCGAAAGTGCCTTCCGCAAGGTGGCTCTGCGCAAGTACCCGCGACATCTGCTGGGTGCCGTACCGATGCTCTACGGCAGCGATCTCAGTGTCGACAAGGATCCAGTGCGCCGCACCTGGACCGCGTTGATCAACTCCTTCCTTCATCCGGGAATGGAAGCGTTTCTGTACAACGCTGAGAACCGGCTGCGTCAGTTCCGGACGAAGAATCCGCTGCTGATCTTTCGTAACGACGGCGATGCCTCCCGCGTGGCCAAGACCATTGCGATCAAGACCTACAGTTCCGGCCCCCGCGGGGGGGTCGAAGGTGTCAAGGCCTTTTCCAAGGTGTATGGCTTCACCGACGTGGTCGCGATCGACGTCGGTGGAACCACCACGGACATCTGCCAGTACCTTGCGGGCGGTGTGGCCGAAGCTCGCCGGGGCCACGTCGAAGGCATCAGCGTGTCGTTCCCGCTGTGCGAGATCGTCAGTGCGGGCGCGGGCGGTAGCTCGATCATCAAGGTCGTCGGCGGCAAGATTGTTATCGGCCCGGAAAGCGTCGGAGCCGTCCCCGGGCCCGCCTGCTTCGGGCGCGGCGGCCAGTTCGCCACGATCACCGATGCGAGCTTGCTGATGGGCTTGTTTGATCCGAAGTCGTTTTTCGGTGGTGGCATGGGCCTCGACCTGGATCGCGCCGCAACTGCCATTGGGGTCAACGTGGCCGAGCCGCTGGGCCTGAAGCTGGAAGAGGCGCTGCAACAGATGGAGTTGGCCTTCGAAGCGAAGGTGGCCGCCGAGTTGCACCGGTCGACCAAGATTTCCAAGGACAGCGTGCTGTTGGCGTTCGGCGGTGCCGGGCCGCTCAATGCCTGTGGCGTGGCCGAGGTGAGTGGCATCAGCCAAGTCGCGGTTCCGAAGATGGCGGCAGTGTTCAGTGCCTACGGAATAGGCACCTGCGACATTTCGCAGCGCTACACCGAGTCCCTGGCAAGGCACGATCAGATCGGGCTCGACGAAGCGCTGGCCGTGTTGCAGGCAAAGGCTGGCCGGGACATGTACGCCGAGGGATTCGACAAGGGGCATTACGAGATCGAGGCGCGGCTGGTGGCCACCGACGCGAAGGGCATTGAAGTCAGCCAGCCGCTAACCAGCACGCCGGTGTTCCCCGCCAGCATGTCAGGCGCCGGCATGGTCGAACTGGAGCTGGCTGCCATCAAGCGCCTACGGGCAGAAGCCGGCACCGCAACACGGGTCAGCATGGGCTCGGCCGCGACAGCGGTCGGCGTCCGCAACATCCTGGTCCGCGGCCGCGGCCGGATCGACGTGCCTGTCTACCAACTCGCCGGATTGAAGCCAGGAGATCACGCGGCGGGTCCGGCGATCGTCGAAGAAGACTATTTCACCTGTCGCGTGCTCGAAGGCTGGACCTTCGTGATCAGCGACGCTGGCGACATCCTGTTGAACAGAAAGGCTTGAAGACCATGAAGGTTCTGATGACGGAATACCTCCGCGTCGATCTCGATGCGGAGCAATGGGAATGCCGGGTCTGCGACCACGTGATCGGCACGGCCACCAAGAGCTACAAGGAAGGCATGCTGGTGTATGACCGCGACCCTCGCGAGATTCACCCGCCCATCATTGATCCCGAGCGCTACAAGTTCACTTTCAGTCCCGACCCTGAATGGGTGCGCATCCTTGAGTACTACTGCCCGAGTTGTGGCACGCAGGTCGAGACCGAGTACGCGATACCCGGGCATCCGCCGCTGTACGACATGCAGCCCGACCTCCCCGCACTGCGTGCGCAGTGGGCTGGGCGTGAAGAAGTGAAAGAAGGCGTGGTCGGACCGGCGGTGACCTCCGGCTCAGGCGGCCACTCACACTGATCGATCCATCGCGAGTGGGCGCTGCCGGCGCCTGTTTTCGCGGTCCGATCGAGCGCCAGCCGCCATCCAAGCAAGGAAAAAAAATGCGACGCATATCCGTAGACATCGGCGGCACGTTCACAGACTGTTTTGTGGTCTGGGACGGCCAGTACATCGAAGCCAAGGCGCTGACCACTCACCACAACCTGGCGCTCGGTTTCAATGAGGCGCTGGAGAAAGCCAACAAGGTGCTTGGCCTCGAACTCGAGACCATCCTGTCGGAAGTCGATTCGGTGCGCTACGCCACCACACTAGGCACCAATGCGCTGATTGAGCACAAGGGCCCCAAGATCGGCATGCTGGTCACTGCAGGGTTCGAAGCGACGGTGCCGCTCAGCCGCGCGCGCGGCTATGGTGATGGTCTGGACTCATTGGCCCAGCAGGACATGCCAAATGCGCAGCGCCCGGCTCCGCTGGTGGCTGCACACATGATCTACGGTGTGCGCGAGCGCATGGATTTCCAGGGCAAGCTGGTGATGCCACTGGACGAGGAGGATGTGCGTCGGCAGATCCGTTCGCTGGTGAACCGCGGTGCACAGATCATCGTCGTGGCGCTGGTCAACAGCGTGGTCAACCCCTTGCACGAGCAGCGCATCGAAGAAATCCTGTTTGAAGAGTACCCGTCGCATCTGTTGGGCGCGATCCCGATCATCCTGTCGCACCAGGTGGCCGGACGCAAGGGCGAGTACGTGCGAGCCACCTCGGCAGTCGTCGATGGCTACCTGCACTCGACGATGTACCACGCGCTGTCTGCACTTGAGCAGAACCTGCGGGCGCACAAGTACGACAAGCCGATGCTGGTGATCCACAACTCCGGCGGCATGGCGCAGTTGAACTCCACCGACGCGCTGCAGACCATTCACTCCGGCCCGGTGTCCGGCATCGCGGCGTCCGAGCATCTGGCCATGCAAGCCGGTCTGGGCAATGTGGTGGCCACCGACATGGGCGGCACCAGCTACGACATTGGCATCGTCGTCGAAGGGGGCGTCAAGCACTATGACTTCAACCCGGTCATCGACCGCTGGCTGGTCTCGGTGCCGATGGTCCACCTCGTGACACTCGGCGCTGGCGGTGGCTCGATTGCCGCCTACGACCGGATGTACAACACCGTGAAATGCGGGCCGCAAAGCGCAGGCTCCGATCCGGGCCCGGCCTGCTATGACCGCGGAGGCATGAACCCGACCGTGACCGACGCCGATCTGGTTCTCGGCTACCTCGATGCGAAGAACTATGCGGGCGGGTCGATCCCGCTGAACCCACGTCGTGCGATCGCGGCCATTGAAGACACGCTGTGTGATGACCTCGATTGCTCGGTCATCGAAGCAGCTCTGGCCATCCGCGAGAAGGTCGACGACAACATGGCCAATGGCCTGTTCACCGAACTGCGTGCCCGTGGCTACGACCCGAAGGAATTCACCATGTTGGCTTACGGCGGCAACGGCCCGCTGCACTGCTGCGGCATCGCACGCAACCTCGGTATCGACAAGATTCTGGCGCCGCCGCTGAGCTCGGTGTTTTCCGCTGTCGGCGCAGGCAACATGCACCAGTTGCACATCCACGAGCAGTCGCTGTACATGGTGCTGTACGACTCGAATACGCGCCATGTCTTCGACGACTACCCGCGCTTCAACAGCATCGTGGCTGAACTGAAGGAACTCGGGACGCAGGACCTGCTGCGCCAAGGCATCGAACGCAGTCAGATTCAGTACAGCCTGGAGCTGGACATGCGCTACGGTAATCAGCTGGTGACAACCACCGCAGTGATTCCGCAGCACGAGGTGCACGGCGTGGCCGATGTGCTGGCCATCATTTCGCAATTCTCGAACGACTACGGCAAGCGCTTCGGCGAAGGCAGTCAGGCGCCCGAAGCCGGCATTCGAATCAACACCATCCGCGTGGCGGCCTTCGTTCGGCACGAGACGGTGACCTTCGAGGACATCAAGCCGGTGGCCGCCGAGTTGCGCAAGGGGCCTCCGAAACCGGAGACGGTGCGCAAATGTTATTTCGTGGGCCATGAAGACGCCATCGAAACGCCGGTGTGGAACCGCGCTGCCATCGCCCCTGGCGTGCAGATTTCCGGGCCGGCGATCATCGCCTCGGAAGTGACGACCTTCCTGGTCGATCCCGGATGGACCTTCGTGGCGGCGCGCCAAGGCGCGTCATGGTTCCTGCGCGCCTGAGCGCGCATCGGAACGTTACGACCACCACCAATGAAGAGGTTGAAATGAGCGAAACCGTCAAGTCCTATGCGCCCAAGGCGCCCAGCGTGGAAGAGATTGCGCTGATCAAGAAGTTCCTCAACGACACCACCCTGTTCCTCGGGCCCGATCCCGAGATCATGACCAAGCATGACCTGATGCCGCGCAGTGCTGCCGAAGACGCCGCCATCGCGAAGGTCAGCGACGCGCGCACCATCGCCAAGATCCGCGATCGCATCCAGGCCGGTTGCGACGAGGGCTTCGAGATGGTCGAGCAGATGGGCGCAGCGCCCGGTGCCAAGTGGGGCGACCTGATCACCGGTGTGTATTCGGCCGCGGGCGATCTGGCCATCGCCAGCTCTGGCGGCGTGCTGGTGTTCTCGGCGCTGGTGCACCACCCGATCAAGTTCATCATCAAGAACTGGGTCAACGACCCGACGGTGGGCGTGCGCGAGGGCGATGGTTTCATCCACAACGACTCGCGCTACGGCAACATCCACAACACCGATCAAAGCATGATCGTGCCGATGTTCCACCAGGGCAAGATCATCTGCTGGGTGGCCTGCACGGTGCACGAGGGCGAGAACGGCGCCATCGAGCCGGGTGGCATGCCGTCGATGGCGGAAAGTCCGTCGGACGAAGGCCTGAAGATGTGCCCGTTCCGGGTCGTCGAAAACTACCAGATCAAACGCGACATCCTGACTTTCCTGCAGAACTCGGTGCGTGAACCGAAGCTGCAGTACGAGGACATGAAGGTCAAGCTGTTTGCTTGCCTGCGCATCAAGCAGCGCATCGAGGAAACTATCCGCACCGACGGCCCCGAGTCGCTGATCTCGACGCTGCGGCTGTCGATGGAAAACGTGCGTACCGAGGTCAAGCGCCGCATCAGTGAGTGGCCCGACATGACGGTGCGCACCTACATCATTCAGGACTCGACGCTGCGCGAGAACTGCGTGGTGAAGATCAACTGCCAGCTCACCAAGACCGGTGACCGGTTGATCTTCGACTTCCGCGGCTCCAGCCCTGAATTCACGAATCGCGCCACCAACACCATCCTCGCCGGTCTCAAGGGGATGCTGTCGCAGGTGTTCCTGAATTATGTGTGGCCCGATCTGCCTCGCAGCCAGGCTACCTTTGCGCCGATCGAGGTCGTCACCGACCCGCATTCGATCGTCAACAGCTCGTATGACGCACCGAACTCGCAAAGCTTGATGTCGATCTTCACTGGCTTCACCGCCGGCCAGCACGCGGTAGCGAAGTTCCTCTACAGCTGCCCAGAAAAGTACACGAAGGTTCACGCACCGACCTTCAACATGATCAACACCTTCATCTGGGGCGGTGTCAGCCAGCACGGAGAGATTCTCGGCAACCTGTGCGCTGACCTCAACGGCATGGGTGGCGGTGCGCGCTCCGACATGGACGGCGAACACGCGCTGGCACCGATCTTTGCCAACATGGCTGACATCGGCGAGCAAGAACTGAACGAAGAGGACGTGCCCTTCCTGCAACTGGTGTCCAAGAAAATGACGATGGACGCCATTGCCCCGGGCAAATACCGCGGCGGGCAGGGTTACACGATGATTGTGGCTACCAAGGACAGCGAACAGTGGGGCTTCATGACCACGACACAAGGCGCCAAGATTCCACCCATCCAAGGTCTGTTCGGGGGCTACGCCTGCGGGACGTATCCACTCTCTAAGGTGAAGGGCGTCGACGTCTACAAGGTGTTGCTGGATCAGCCTGATCGTTTCAAGCACTCTATCGCCGAGATCATGAACGAGCGTCCGTTCGAGAGCGCGACCTACACCACCCACCACATGGGCATGGGTTTCGAGATCTCGAAGCGTGGCGAGCTGTTCATGATTTCGCAGGGCGCGGGCGCCGGCTATGGTGACCTCCTGGAACGCGACCCGGCGGCCGTGGTCCGCGACATCGAGGAAGGCCTGATGTCACAGGGCGTGGCCGCGCGCTTGTACAAGGTGCAGTTCGATCCGGTCACGCTGGCCATCGACCATGCGGCCACCAACGGCTTGCGCGCCAGCGAGCGCAAGGCCCGCATCGCACGCGGCGTGCCGTACAAAGACTTCGTCAAGACCTGGAACAAGCCGAAGCCGCCATCACTGTTCCAGTTCTTCGGTTGCTGGGGCGACGATGTGGGTACGCTCTACATGGGCAGCCCGGACATCACCCGCGATGCCAACTCGCCGAAGCCGAATTACATGCGCCACCCGAAGGACGTGCGCATCGAGGAACTGGAAGCACGGCTGGCGGCGCTGGGGGCCTTGAAGGAAGAGAAACAGTGAGTGGGCCATTCGCTGAAAGACTGCCCGATGCCGCAGGCAAGGGATCGATACGCGTCTGGCTGAAATCATCGGCTTACACCCGGCGTCTGTTGCTGGGCGAGGCCGGCGACCCGTGGGTCTCGGGTGCGCATTACCTGGCCTATTTCTCTCAGGCCCACGGGCTATTGAAGCCCGACGTCGCAGTGCTGGAAGTCGGTGAGTTGTACGACGCCTGGAACACGGCCAACAGCGGTGCTCTCGTGGCGTCGCTGGGCAACCGGCGCAAGCCGGTGACCGCGTTGCGCAAACTGCTCGAAGCCGAGTCGCCCCGCAAGCTGCTGGCCGAAGTGGTCGAGGCCGTGCTCGCCAACCTTCGCGGACAGACGCCGCTGGTGTTGTCGCTACCGTCGCCGCGACGCTGGGTCAACCACGCCAACCGCCTGACCGGCAGCACCGACATCGAGGTGACCGCCGACGATGCGGAAGACGCGTCGATGTACCTGACCGACCTGATCCGCAGTGTGTCGGCATTCCCGATTTCAGGACTGCTGCTGGAAGAAGGACGCGATGGCACGGACTTCAGCGCCGAAGACCTCACGCGCTACACCTCGATCGTCAACGTCGTGCGCCATTACCGCTGGTCGCTGGCGCTGCGCTTGCCGAACGACGCACAGCCAGCCGCTGAGACGCTGGCGGATTTCGATGCGGTGATTTCTCCTGCCATCGAGGCCGCAGGCACAGCGGCCCTGGGCCGTGACATCAGCGCCGCATTTGCCAGCGGCGCCGCGGTGTCGCCTTTGCAAGGCAGGCAGTTCTACTTTGCCGAGATCGACCCAGGCTCGCGTCCGGAATCTGTGCTGGAGACCGTGGCCCGGTTGCGCGGTGGTTGATTCGGCACGTGCGCCGGTGGACCGGATTCCGGTCAACCTGCTCACCGGCTTTCTGGGCTCAGGCAAGACCACCCTGCTGAACCACTGGGTTCACTTGCCGGTGATGTCCGGCGTGGCGGTGCTGGTCAACGAGTTCGGCGAGGTCGGCATCGACCATCACCTCGTCGACACCGTTGACGAGCAGATGGTGCTCCTCGATTCCGGTTGCCTGTGCTGCGCGATGCAGGGCGACCTGATAGGTGCCTTGAAAAACCTGGCACTGCGCGCCTCGAGGCGGGAGATCGCGCCGGTCACCCGCGTCATCATCGAAACCAGCGGCCTCGCTGATCCGGTGCCTGTGCTCTACACGCTGATGGAAGACAACTTCGTCGCAGCGCGTTATGCCTGTGATGGTGTCGCCACGGTGGTTTCTGCCA
>CANHOE010000073.1 GCA_947462175.1 Burkholderiales bacterium
CACCGCGTTGTGCTGCTTCAGCAGCGCCGCAGCGCGGGCCTTGAGTGCACTGCGCTCAGGTGGCGTCAGTGGCACCGGCACCTTGGCCCAGGCTTGCGCAGTGCAGCTGGCACCATGCGCGTCTTGACGGGTGAAATCGTAGAGGACCTGGGTCATGCGGAGGCAGGGGCCAAAGAGGGGAGGGTCGCGTCACGGCGAATCGAGCGATCGCGCATCAGACCGCATTATCGATCGCCGGGCCTCCCAGCGTCATGCGCGACCCACGGCCCGCGCGCGGGTCGACAAACCGTCTTGCTGCGCGCGCCGTCTCACCCCAGCAGGCGGCTCGGCGACATTCCGACCGATCGCCTCACCATCGCGCTGAAGGCGCTTGCGCTGGCGTAGCCGAGCTCGCTGGCGATCGTGCTCATCGGCAGCTTGCGGGCGGCCATCGACAGCGCGCGGGCCAGCAGCACCTGCTGCCGCCACTGAACGAAGGTGGTATCCAGCTCGGTACGGAACAAGCGCGCGATGGTGCGTGCGCTGGCGCCGACGTGGTGAGCTGCATCGTCCAGCGTGACCCAGCGGGCGGGCTCTTCGAGCACGCTCTCGCACAGGGTGCGCAGTCGCTTGTCGCGCGGCAGATCGATGCCCAGGCGCACGGGGCGCGCGTGTGCCAGTTCGTCTTGCACCAGGTGGCCGATGCAGCGCTCGCGCTCGGTCGACGGGCCATGACCGGGTTCCAGCGGCAGGTGCGCCACCAGTTCCTGGAGCAGGCTCGATGCCTCGAGCACGCGGCACTGCCGCCACGCGCCATCGCTGCCTGCGTTGCGGAGCGGGCCGCTGTGTTCACTGTCCTGGTGCAGGTAGAGCGTTTGCAGATCGGCGTCCTCGACCACCGTGACCACATGCTCGAGGTGGGGTGGTATCCACAACGCGCGCTGCGGTGGCACCAGGTAGGTGCTGTCACCGGCGGTCATCCGGATCACGCCCTTGCTCGACATGGAGATCTGCGCCCACGGGTGGCTGTGCGGCTCGACGCGGGTGTCGGCCGCCAGATGCCGCAACTTGGCGCGCAAGGGGCGTGCAGCTGTCGGCGCGTAGAACTGCGGATCGATCGGCGGCACGCTGACGTGTCTCTTTTTGCTGGGGGCTCTCATTTCGTCTCTCGATCACTGGGTTTTGCGAAGCGGACAGGCTTGTCTGTATCGCGATAGTTATTGTCAGACTATCGTTACTGCGACGAACGGGATGTCACTACAGTCACACGCTTCGGTTGGCGAGCAGCCGACACCAACGACACTTGCGATGACTCCTGACGCCTCCACCCCAGCGCCTGCCGCCGCGATTTCCTTGCGGCAAGACGCACGCACGATCGGTCTCGTCGGTCTGGCGCACGGCACCTCTCACTTCTTTCACCTGCTGTTGCCGCCGCTGTTTCCTTTTTTCATTCGCGACTTCGGATTCAGCTATGCCGAGCTGGGCCTGCTGGTCACCACCTTCTTCGTGATTTCCGGTATCGGGCAGGCGCTGGCAGGCTTCGTGGTCGACCGCATCGGTGCGCGACCGGTCTTGTTCGCGGCGCTGTCGTGCTTCGCGCTGTCCGGCGTCGCGGTGTCGCTGGCCAACGGCTACACCGGATTGATGCTGGCCGCAGCGCTGGCGGGTCTGGGTAACTGCCCGTTTCACCCTGCCGACTTCACCATCCTGAATCGACGCGTGTCGGCGGCACGGTTGGGCCACGCGTTCAGCACGCACGGCCTGACCGGCAACCTGGGCTGGGCCGCCGCGCCGCTGTTCCTTACTGGGCTGACCGCCGCTTTCGGCTCCTGGCGGATGGCCACGGCCTGCGCTTCGGTCTTGGTGGTCGGTGTGATGGCGATCCTGTGGTGGCAGCGTGACGCGATCGACGACCGCCAGGGGGAATGGGCTCCGGTGCCCGTAGCCGCCGGAACAGGTGGCCAGCCCGTGGCGCCCGAGCACCCGATGGCTTTCCTTCGACTGCCTTCGGTGTGGATGTGTTTCTCGTTTTTCTTCTGGTCGACCTGTGCGCTGAGCGCCATCCAGAGTTTCGCAAGCCCCGCACTGCAGCAGCTGACCGGCCTGCCGTTGACACTCACCTCGCTGGTCGTCAGCGGCTACATGCTGTTTGGCGCGGTGGGCATCGTCATCGGTGGCTTTCTGGCCTCGCGCACCGAGCGGCTGGAAAAGCTCATCAGCTCCTGTCTGCTGGCTTCAGCGGCATTGCTGGTGCTGGTGGGCAGTGGCGTGTTGCCAGGCGTGATGGCGGTCGTGCTGACAGCCGTGGCCGGCTTCGGCGCCGGGCTCGCCGGCCCTTCGCGCGACATGCTGATCAAGCAGGCGGCGCCACCGGGCGCCACAGGCCGGGTCTACGGCACTGTTTACTCGGGGCTGGACCTTGGGTTCGCCATGGCCGCACCGGTGTTTGGCGCACTGCTCGATCACGGTTTGCCGTCAGCGGTCTTCTATGGCTCCGCCCTGGCGCTGATGGTGGGCGTGGCTTCGGCGGCGGTGGTTGGTGTGGGCATCCAGCGAAAGCGGGCGACACGGTCATCGGGCTCTGCCGCGGTGGCCTGACCTGGCCCCGGCGTGGCACAGTGGCGAGCCGGCGCCACAGGAATCAATCGACATGACCACCGCATCCACTTCACTCCGAGACCTCGTCGGCCTGGGCCAGGAGCCGGGCCAGCTGCACGACTCCGCGCTGATCATGATCGACCTGCAGAACACCTATCGCCGGGGTGTGATGCGCCTCCACGGTGTCGAGCCCGCGATCGCGGAAGCCGCGAAATTGCTGGAGATCGCTCGCGATCTGAAGGTGCCGGTGTTCCACATCCAGCACGACGGTGGCGCAGGCTCACCTTACGACATCGGTGCGGAGATCGGTGCGATCGCCGAGGAGGTGGCGCCGATCGCTGGCGAGCCTGTGATCACCAAGCATTACCCCAACTCCTTCGTGCAGACCGACCTGGACGAACGGCTGAAGGCGATCGGCATCCAGAAGATCATGCTGGCCGGTTTCATGACGCACATGTGCATCAACTCCACCGCGCACGGCGGCTTCAACCTGGGCTATGCGCCGACGGTGGTGGCCAGCACCACCGCCACCCGCGCACTGGAAGGCACCAACGGCCAGGTGTTGAGCGCGCAGCAAATGCAGGAGGCGGCGATCGCGTCGACGCGCGACCTGTATGCCGCCATCGTCGAGAGGGTGTCGGATCTTCGCAGCTGGTGACGCTGCGCGTCGGTCCTCAGGGCTGCACCACCTCCAGCAGCCGGTCGAGCCCGCCGCTGTCGATCGCGACCATGGCCTGCTCGCGCACCGCAGGCTTCGCGTGGTAGGCCACCGACAGACCGGCGGCGCCCATCATCGGCAGGTCGTTGGCGCCATCGCCCATGGCGATCGCCTGTGAAGGCCTGATACCCAGCTGCGCACAGGTTTCCAGCAGCATCTTGCTCTTCTCGGCGCCGTCGCAGATGTCACCCCAGGGCTGGTCGACCATGCTGCCTGTCAGCTGGCCGCAGTTCGGGCCGGGCTCGACTTCCAGCACATTGGAGCGTGTGAAATCGATGCCAAGCCGGTCGCGGATGCGATCGGTGAAGAAGGTGAAGCCGCCCGACACCAGCAGCACCTTCATGCCGACGGCCTTGCACGCGGCTACCAGGGCCTCAGCGCCCGGATTGAGTTGCAGCCGTTCGACGTAGACCTGCTCCATGTGCGCGACGGTGACGCCGCGCAACAGAGCCACGCGCCGGCGCAGGCTGTCCTTGTAGTCGGTGATCTCGCCGCGCATGGCTGCTTCGGTGATGGCTGCCACCTCGGCCTTGCGGCCAGCCGCGTCGGCGATCTCGTCGACGCACTCGATGTTGATCAGCGTCGAGTCCATGTCGAACGCGATCAGCTTGAAGTCGGCGAGCCGCAGCGGCGGCGTGAAGCGGCGCACGGTCAGGCCGGGGGTGAATTCAGTGCTCATGTCGAAGGTGCTGTGAGTCGATGGGGTCAGTGCGTGCGGTCGGTCACCATCGCGGCCGCAGACGCGTCGCTGGTCGGTTTGCCCAGCGCACGCAGCACCTCTCGGATCGTCTGCGCGCGGTCCTTGGCCTCGGGCATGGCGCGCTCGATGCGCAGCTTGTCATTGCCAGCGAGCTTGATGTGCCGGTTCTTCTGCACCAGCTCGATGATCTTCATCGCGTCGATCGGCGGGTTGGGGCGGAAGCTGATGACCATCAAGCCGGGCGCTGCGTCGATCTTGCTGACACCGAAGGGTTTGGCCAGCACGCGCAGCCGGTGCACGTCGAACAGGGTTTGACCCTGCGGTGGCAGTTTGCCGAAGCGGTCGGTGATTTCTTCCAACATCGCGTCGATCTGCTCGTTCTTGTTCGCAGAAGCCAGGCGCTTGTAGAGGCTCAGCCGGGTGTGGACATCACCGCAGTAGTCGGTGGTCAACAGCGCCGGTGCGTGCAGGTTGATCTCGGTCGTCACGCTGAGCGGTGACAACAGATCGGGCTCCTTGCCGGCCTTCAGTGAGCGCACGGCTTCGGCCAGCATCTCGTTGTAAAGCTGGAAGCCGACTTCCATCATGTTGCCGCTCTGGTTCTCGCCCAGCACCTCGCCGGCGCCGCGGATTTCGAGGTCGTGCATCGCGAGGTAGAAGCCGGAGCCGAGTTCTTCCATGTCCTGGATCGCCTGCAAGCGCTGCTGCGCCTGTTTGGTCAGCGCTTCCACATCCGGCACCAGCAGATAGGCATAGGCCTGATGGTGCGAGCGGCCGACGCGGCCGCGCAGCTGGTGCAGCTGGGCCAGGCCGAACTTGTCGGCGCGGCTGATCACGATGGTGTTGGCGCTCGGCACGTCGATGCCGGTCTCGATGATGGTGGAGCACAGCAGCACGTTGTGGCGCTGCGCGACGAAATCGCGCATCACTTTTTCCAGCTCGCGCTCGGGCATCTGGCCGTGGGCCACGGCAATGCGCGCTTCGGGGATCAGCTCTTCGAGCTTGCTGCGCCGGTTCTCGATCGTCTCGACTTCGTTGTGCAGGAAGTACACCTGACCGCCGCGCTTGAGCTCGCGCAGCACCGCCTCGCGGATCGTGCCGCTGGACTCGCCGCGCACGAAGGTCTTGATCGCCAGTCGCCGCTGCGGCGCGGTCGCGATCACGCTCAGGTCGCGCAGGCCCTCGAGCGCCATGCCCAGGGTTCGGGGGATCGGCGTGGCAGTGAGCGTGAGCACATCGACCTCGGCGCGCAGGGCCTTCATGGCCTCCTTGTGGCGCACGCCGAAGCGGTGTTCCTCGTCGATCACCAGCAGACCCAGGCGTTTGAACTTGGTGTTCTGGCTCAGCAGCTTGTGGGTGCCGACGACGATGTCGATCGTGCCGTCTTCCAGGCCTTCGAGGGCCTGCTTGATTTCCTTGGCCGAGCGGAAGCGCGACATCTCGGCCACCTTGATCGGCCACTTGCCGAAGCGGTCGGCGATGTTCTGGTAATGCTGCTCGGCCAGCAGCGTGGTCGGCGCGAGGATCGCCACCTGCTTGCCACCGGTGACCGCCACGAAGGCGGCGCGCAAGGCCACCTCGGTCTTGCCGAAGCCGACATCGCCGCAGACCAGCCGGTCCATCGGCTTCGGGCTCACCATGTCTTGGATCACCGCGTGGATGGCGGCCTTCTGGTCGGGCGTTTCCTCGAAGCCGAAGCTGGCGGCGAAAGCCTCGTAGTCATGCGCCGAGAAGCGGAAGGCATAGCCCTCACGCGCAGCGCGGCGGGCATACAGGTTCAGCAGCTCGGCGGCGGTGTCGCGCACCTGCTCGGCGGCCTTGCGTTTGGCTTTTTCCCACTGGCCCGAGCCCAGCCGGTGCAGTGGCGCTTCTTCGGCGCTGACGCCGGTGTAGCGGCTGATCAGGTGCAGCTGCGCCACCGGCACGTAGAGCGTCGCCTTGTCGGCGTATTCGAGGTGCAGGAATTCGCTGTCGCCATCCCCGAGATCAATGTTGCGAAGGCCCACGTAGCGGCCGATGCCGTGGTTCATGTGCACCACCGGATCGCCGACCTTCAGCTCCGACAGGTCCTTGATCAGCGCATTGACGTCGCTGACCTGCTCCTGCTTGCGGCGCCGGCGCGCGGTAGGCGAGGTGGCAAAGAGTTCGGTTTCGGTGACGAACTCGATCGCGGTGTTTTCGTCGGCATCGGTCCAGAAGAAGCCTTCGGCCATCGGGGCCACCGCAATGGCGAAGCGCTCGTCGCTGGACTGGAACTCGGCCAGCGACGCAACGCTCGGCGGTTCGATGCGGCTGTCTCGCAGCAGCTCGAGCAGGCTCTCGCGCCGGCCTTGGGTTTCGGCGACGATCAGCACGCGGTGCGATGTCGTGCCGACATGCACCTGCAATTTCTTCAGCGGCTCCGGCGCGCCCCGGTCGACGCCGAGGTCGGGCAGCGGCCTTGCCCATGCGGTGTCGGCAGCCCCTTCGGCGCTCCGACCGCGCAGGCTCAGCGTCGCATGCGCGCCTGCCAGCGTGAAGAACTCCTCCGACTTCAGGAACAGGTCTTCCGGCGGCAGGATCGGCCGCTCGCGGTCATGCTGCAGGAAGCGGTGCCGTTCGCGGGTGTCGGTCCAGAAGCGCTTCAGGGCTTCGTCGACTTCGCCGTGCAGCACCAGGGCGGCCGATCTGTCGGTGCTCGCGCCCAGGTACTCGAAGATCGTCGCCGTCTGGTCGAAGAACAGCGGCAGGTAGTACTCGATGCCGGCGGTCGCGATGCCTGTGGCGATGTCCTTGTACAGCCGCACCTTGGTCGGGTCACCTTCGATGCGCTCACGCCAGCGGGCGCGGAAGGCGGTGCGCGCCTCCTCGTCCATCGGAAACTCGCGGCCGGGCAACAGCCGCACCTCGGGCACCGGGTACAGGCTGCGCTGGCTGTCGGGGTCGAAGGTGCGGATGGAATCGACCTCGTCACCGAACAGGTCGACGCGGTAAGGCACCAGCGAGCCCATCGGGAACAGATCGATCAGCCCGCCCCGCACCGCGTACTCGCCGGGCGAGACCACCTGGCTCACATGCTGGTACCCGGCCAGCGTCAGCTGCGACTTCAGCGCCACCTCGTTGAGCTTTTCCTTCTGCTTGAAGTGGAAGGTGTAGGCCGCCAGAAAGCTCGGCGGCGCCAGGCGAACCAGCGCGGTCGAGGCGGGCATCAGCACCACATCGAGATCGCCGTCCTTGTGCGATTTCAGCAGGCGCCACAGCGTGGCGAGGCGTTCGGAGATCAGGTCCTGGTGCGGCGAGAAAGTGTCGTAGGGCAGCGTTTCCCAATCAGGGAAGACGGCGACGCGCAACTCGGGTGCAAAGAAGGCCAGCTCACCTTCGAGGCGCTGCGTGTCGGCTGGCTCGGCGGTGATGATCGCCGTCAGCCTTTTCTGCGCGGCCTGTGCCTGCGCATGGCGGGCCAGCAGCAGCGCGTCGGCAGACCCGAGCGGGCGGGGCAGGGTGTGGCGTTTGCCAGCGGCGATCGAGGGTGTCTGCAAGGGGTGCGTGGCGCAAAAAGCAAAGCGCCCCGCGAGACGATACCCACGGGGCGAAACACGAGCGAATTATAGAATTCGCCCTCGTTCCAGCCCGCAATGCCACACACCGAACCCACCATTGAACCGCTGCGCACCTCGCCCCGCCTTTATGGCGTGGTGCCTTGTGCCGGTGTCGGTGAACGAGCGGGTACCACGGGCCCGAAGCAGTATGAAGCACTCGCCGGCAGCACCGTGGTCGGCCATACCTTGGCGGCCTTGCAGCAAGTGGCCCGTCTCCACCGGGTGATGGTGGTGCTGAGCCCGGGCGACGCACTGTTCGAGGCGCGCGTTCCGCAGTTTGAAGGTTGGATCACCCGCACTGGTGGCGCGACCCGTGCCGACAGCGTGGCCGCGGGGCTGCAGGCGCTGGTCGAACGCGGCGCGCAGCCCACCGACTGGGTGCTGGTGCACGATGCCGCGCGTTGCCTGATCCGTCCGGAGTGGGTCGATACGCTGATCGACGCGTGCCTGGATGACGAGATCGGCGGCTTGCTCGCGCTGCCGGTGGCCGACACCCTGAAGCGCGAACGGGCGGGCCGCGTGTCGGCCACGGTTGATCGGGTGTCGACGTGGCAGGCGCAGACGCCGCAGATGTTTCGCCTCGGCCTGCTGCGCGATGCGCTCGCCACGGCCACGCAGCGGGGCACCGCCGTCACCGACGAAGCCAGTGCCATCGAGGCGATGGGCCACGCGCCGCGCCTGGTGCGTTGCCCTGCTGAGAACTTCAAGGTGACCTTTCCCCCTGACTTCGCACTGGCCGAGCGCTTGCTGCGAACCCGCTGACCCGATCCTGAAAGCTGTGCGATGAACCAACCGATGAAGAGCCCGGCATTTCGCATTGGCGAAGGCTGCGATACGCATGCCCTGGTGGTCGGCCGCCCCCTGATCCTCGGTGGGGTGACCATCCCCCACACCCATGGCCTGCTCGGGCATTCCGATGCCGATGCCTTGTCGCACGCGATCACCGACGCGCTGTTCGGTGCGGTGGCGATGGGCGATATCGGCCGTCATTTTCCCGACACCGACGAGCAGTTCCGCGGTGCCGATTCGTTGGCACTGCTGGCCGAGGCCGCGCGACGCGTGCGTGCGGCTGGCTGGCAGATCGGCAACATCGACAGCACCATCATTGCGCAGGCACCCAAGATGGCACCGCACATCCTGGCAATGCGCCTGCGCCTGGCCCAGGCGCTCGCGATCGAACTCGATCAGATCAATGTGAAGGCCAAAACGGCCGAAAAAATGGGCCCGGTGGGGCGGGGCGAATCGATCGAGACCCGCGCGGTCTGCCTGCTCTACCGGTAGCCCGGTTCGGCGGTTACAGCGCCCGCTTGAGCCTGATGCGCGCCACCATGCCGGTGCCTTCGGTGGCATTGCCCAGCTCCAGCGTGCCGCCCATGCGCTGCATCGCCTTCTCTACGATCGCCAGGCCGAGGCCGGCGCCGGTCGCTGCGGTACGTGCAGCGTCTCCGCGGAAGAACGGGGTCGTCAGCTGCGCGAGCTTTTTCGGGTCGACGCCGCTGCCGTGGTCGCGGATGCTGAGTGCCACCCAGGGGCCTTCGCGGGCGTAAGTGATTTCGACCTCGGCGATGCCGGTGCTGGCGCTACGGCCGTAGCGGCGTGCGTTCTCGAACAGGTTCTGCAGCACGCGGCCGAGTTCGGTGTCGTCGGCCAGCACCATGGTGTCGATGGCCACCCGCGAGGTGATCCGGATGTTGCTCGGATCGCGGAAGGCGGCGATCTCGCGGTCGACGACGCCGCTCAGGTGCACCGGCGACAGCCGCACTTCTCCCGGTCGCGAGTAGTCCATGAACTTGTCGATGATGGCGTCGAGTTGGTCGATGTCGAGGGCCATGTTGTTCTTCGCCTCTTCGTCCTGCACGCTCATTTCGGCCTCGAGCCGCAGGCGAGCCAAGGGCGTGCGCAAGTCGTGGGAGATGCCCGCCAGCATCACCGCGCGGTCTTCCTCCAGCTTGGCCAGTTCGCGTGCCATGCGGTTGAAGCCCATGTTGACCTGGCGAATTTCGCTGGTCAGCGTGCTCTCGTCGAGTCGCGAGTCGAACTCGCCTTCGCGGATGCGGCTGGCGGCGAACGACAGGTCCCGCAGCGGCTTGTTGATGGCGCGCGCGATCGCCACGGATGCGAGCACGGTGGCCAGCAGCGCGATGCCGACCCAGATCACCAGCGTGCTGGTGGCCATCGGCCCGAGGCGAGTTGGATCGGCTTGCAGCCAGTACAGGTCGCCGTCGATGGCAAAGCCGACCCACAGGCCGGCGGCGCCATTGACGGCGCTCGCCACCAGCGTGTCGGCGCCCAGCCGTGAGCGCAATTCGGCACCGATGGCGCGCGAGAAGCGATCGACTTCGTA